>DATAKO010000028.1:0-4617 GCA_036261575.1 Jatrophihabitans sp. | reverse complement strand
TGGCGAGCCCCGCCGGGTTCACCGCGGTGGCGCACACCTTCGTCATGGAGTGGGCCGCGGTCATCCGCGACGTCATCATCGGTCTGCTCATCGCCGGCGCAGCGGCAGCCTGGGTGCCCGCCAGTTTCTGGCAGCACGTCTTCCTCAGCGGCCACCCGCTGGCCGCCAAGATCTGGGGACCGGTCATCGGACCCCTCGTCGCGATCGCCTCGTTCGTCTGCTCCATCGGCAACGCGCCCCTCGCGGGAGTGTTGTGGTCAGGCGGCATCTCCTTCGGCGGTGTCGTCTCCTTCCTGTTCGCCGACCTGCTGATCCTTCCGATCCTGGTCATCTACCGCCGCTACTACGGCGCCAAGATGACCTGGCTGATCGCTTCGACCTTCTACCTCAGCATGGTGGCAGCCGGCTACGTAGTGGAGCTCGTGTTCGCCCCGCTCGGACTCGTTCCAGCGGACCGGCACATGGACATCGGCCAGACCCGGCCCAGCTGGAACTACACCAGCTACCTCAACATCATCTTTCTGATCCTGGCGGCTTTGTTGGTGTGGCGGTTCCTCGCTACCGGCGGCCGGTCGATGCTCGCCATGATGGGCGGAGGTCCCGACGACATGAGCGACCACGCGGACCACGCTGCAGCGGACACGCGCCAGGCAGGCGGCTCCGGACAGGGCACTCACCAGCCCTGACGGCAACGCGGCATGCCGACGTCTGCGCGAGCAGATCGACGGCGCTGTTGGACTGCTACCGCAAGCCGGGAACCTGCCCGCGAACATCGATTGGAGCGTCTACGTCGCGAAGCTGACGGCGATCGCCGACGGCGCCTGAGTGAAGCCAGCCGGAAGCCGACACGTTCTGGGTTTGGGCCGACCGGAATTGCTGAAGAGCAGACCACCTCGGCGCTCTGCCCCTGCCTCATAGCCGATCCGGTCTGCTCAGGATGAGATTGCCCCTTCAGGTGACTGCGTGTATCAACGCTGCAATGGCGGCTAGCCCGAAGACCGATAGGCCGATCACCCAGGTCTTGAAGCCAGGGAGTAGTGGTACTAGCGCGCCGACCCGCCCTGCGCCGACTCCCGTCGCATCTCGACGTGCACGCCACGTCTCGCCGTGCACCGATGTATCGCCGAGGTGAGCATGTTCGTATTCGTCCAGCCACTTCGCGTCGGTGAGCTCGGCTTGCCTATGACGGGCCATCAACGTCACGCAGAGAAAGCTCACGGTAAGCGCGAGCAGGGACGCTACTACTCGACCGAAGCGGTTACCGTCCCCCAGCGCGATCGTGAACAGGAAGGCCTGCGCCGTCATCGCGAGCACGGGCACCTGCCAGACCAGCATGTCCCACTGCATCCGACGCGCGACGACGGCTTGGTATCGCGCGTCATCCCGTGCCGGCGGGATCGGTGTGCTCATGAATCGGCTCCGTTGAATCTCGTTCGCAGACCGGGTGCCAGTCTGCCCGCGGCTCCGGCACGATCTCTGCGCCGATGCCGATGAGGCTACATTTTCTGGGAGGCACACCAATGTCGATCGCCACATCTTCGGCCGGCTGCTTCGTCCCTGGCAGGCGGTTTCCGACCTGTCATCCGCAGCGTCGGTGGCTGAGTGATTCGGCGAGAGCGGTCTCAACATCGCTAGCAATGGAGTTGGACGACTAGACCAGCACGCTCTTCTCCTGCCGGGACGGGTTGGGAGTGCGGGCGCGGACCCACAGCACTACAACGCCTGCGAGCCCGATCACGCCGCCGATCCCGATGACGGTGGCGGGCCGGGCGAACTGTCCGGCAGCGCCGGCGGCGACGAACCCGAGGCCCTGGCTGACCATCAGCCCGGTGCTGTTGAGCGCGAACGCGCGGGGGCGCAGGTCGAGTGGGATGGTGTCTCGCAGCCGGCGGTCGAGTTCGAGGCTGTAACAGGATTCCAGCCCGGTCAGAGCCAGGAGGATCAACGCGAGCAGGAACGGTGGCTGGAGCAGGAACAGGAGCATGATGAGCGGCACGGTCAGGGCGAGCGGGTACATGGCTCGCGGCCGCCAGGCGGTTCCGGGAAGCCATACCGCGCCGAGGTTCCCGATGATCATCCCGACCGGGATGGCGGTCAGCCAGATGCCGACCAGGCTGGCCGGCCGGTGGGCGTCAGCGACGGCCGGGGCGGCCAGGGCCTCGGGCCAGACCGCCACGAACGGCACCAGCCAGCCCAGCATGAGCAGCCGCCGTACCGGTGCCAGCCGCCAGGATTCGCGCAGGCCGGTCAGCGAGTCGGTGGCCAGGTTGGTCGCCGCGGCCTCGACTCGACGGCGCGGGTAGGCGGCGGTGCCGAGCCGGATGATGAGGGCGGAGGCGAGGAAGCTCAGCACATCGATGCCCAGCGCTCCGCGCACCCCGAACGGGGCGATGAGCAGGCCGCCCAGGCCGATCCCGACCAGTTGGGATACCTGGGAGATGACGCGTTGGATCGAGCGTCCGGCTACGTAACTCTCGCCCGGCAACAGGTCCGCGGTCACCGTGTCGATGCCGGCGCTGCGGACGGGCGACATGATGCCGATCGCGAACAGGGCCAGGAAGATCAGCCAGATCGGCACGACGGGGATCGTGAGCAGGCCGACGAACAGCGCGCCGAGCAGGTCGGTGCCGATGATCAGCGCCCGGACCGGGAACCGGTCGATGCTGCTTGAGAGCAGCGAGCCGCCGAACAGGTAGGGCACGAACGAGATCGCGAAAGTGAGCGAGGACAGCAGGCTGGAGCCGGTGCGCTGATAGACCAGCACCGTCACGGCCAGGAAGGCGGCGCTGTCGCCCAGCATCGAGATCAGCCGGGCGGCGGCCAGGGCCCGGAAGTCCCGCACCCGCAGGGCGGATCGGAAGCCGGCTCGATTGCTCACGTCAAGGAGCATCGGTGCGCGGCGACGCTGAAGCGATAGATTCGTCTGAGAACGAATCGAGGATGCGATGCCCTACGTGATCGAGTTAACCGCTGCGGACTGGCCCCGCTTCCGTTTCGCCCACTCCGCGCTGTGGGAAACGATCCAGGCGGTACGCACCCTGAGCCGCCCACACGCCCAGCACCTGCATCAGCCCTGGCTGACCCGGGTCGATCAAGCCGCGGTGCTGGCTCAGGTTCCGCTGCTTGCGGCGGTCAACCCGCCGGTCGGCCCGGCCTGGGTGCCGGACTTCCTGTCACCGCCGCCCGAACACCACGGGTTGATCTCGGTCGAGGACGAACTGGCCCGGGTGGCCGCGTATCCACCGAGGTTCGTGCGCCGCGACATCGAACGGAGCCTGGCCTCGCAGCCCACGCCAAGTCGGGCCCGGGCCCTGCAGGCGGTGATCGATGACCCGGTGCGGGGCCGTCGGGAATTCATCCGGCAGCTTCGATTGGCCTGGCAGCTGCTGGCCGAACCGTTCTGGCCGGCGATCAGCCGCGTGGTCGGCGAGGACATCGCCTACCGGACCCGTCAAGCCAGCCGGGAAGGTCTGGGTGCGTCGCTGACCGGGCTGCATCCACACGTGTCGGTCTCCGACTCCCGGATCGTGGTGAGCTCGGCCGCCCAAGAGCAGGTTGCCCTGGCCGGGCGCGGGCTGCTGCTCATGCCGAGTGTGTTCATGGGTTCCGACGTCGCCGTCGTTCACGAGCCGCCCTGGCCGCCGACCCTGGTGTATGCCGCCCGCGGGATCGGCAACCTGTGGGCCGCGCCGGATCAACCGGCGGCGGCCCTGGCTGGGCTGATCGGCCACAGCCGGGCCCGCCTGCTGCTTGATCTGGACGCCGACCGCACGACCAGCACGATCTCACTCCGGCACGGCCTGAGCCCGGCCACCACCTCGGCTCATCTCAAACGGCTGGCCGCAGCCGGGCTCGTGACCGCAACCCGCGCCGGTAAGGAGGTCCGCTACCGGCGCACCCCACTCGCCGACGACCTGATCGCAGCCTCGAGCTGACCGCGGCCGATCGCCGGCCAATCGAGCCAGCGCCTCCGGTCAGCATGCACTCCCTGCTCCTGAGCAGGAGAGCGCGGAGGTCCTGCTTGAGTGGCGGTCCTTGCACCCATAGTCTGGTCGTGTTCAATGAAGTTGAACGAAACAATGTTTTGAACGCTGCCGTGGATGCTCTCCGCGAAGCCGTAGCGCTCTCCTTTGGACGCGACGTCGAGGTCGTGCTCGGTTTGCCCCGCGTCAACAGTGCCGACGCCGTCCTCGCTGTGGTAACCGAGGCGCCCCCGATGGAGTTTGACGCTCTCTCGACACCCCGACGCGCCGATTAGACTAGCCTGGTGCGGGAATGGCTTGGTTGCTGTGGTGGCCCTTGCCGGCGTGCAGTTGCAGGGCGCTGGTGACCAGGGGGAAATGGCTGAACGCCTGTGGGGTGTTGCCGAGTTGCCGGCCGGCCGTCGGGTCCCATTCCTCGCTGAGCAGTCCGACATCGTTGCGGAGGTCGAGGAGCCGTTCGAACAGGTTGATGGCCTGCCGTTGCCGTCCCGCTAGGTGAAGGGCGTCGACGAGCCAGAACGAGCAGGCCAGGAACAGCCCCTCGCCTCCGGTGAGCCCGTCGGCGGAGTCGGTCGTGTCATAGCGCCGGACGAGCCCGTCCTCGGTGAGGCCGTTCTGGATGGCGGTGATCGTG
>DATAKO010000020.1:0-5758 GCA_036261575.1 Jatrophihabitans sp. | reverse complement strand
CCAGTGGCCCCGACGCGAACGACAGCACCGTGGCCGAGGTGATGAAGCCGACCAGCTGCTGCCAGCTGGGAAACGGTAGGAACACGATCAGGCCGACGACGAAGGTCAGCACCAGGCTGGCCAGCGGCACACCCTTCTTCGTGGTCTTGGCCAAGCCACGTGGCGCGTTTCCGTTTCTGGCCATGGCGTAGGAGATCCGGCCGGTGACAGTGGTATAGATCAGGCCGGTGTCAGCGGGTGAGATGACGGCGTCGATGTAGAGCAGGGTGGCCAGCCAGCCCAGCCCGATCGCGGTGGCGATGGCGGCCAGCGGCCCGGCGCTGTTCGTCAGGTTCTTCTCGATCGCGGTCCAGCCACCGGCCAGATCGCCCGGGCTGACCGCCGCGATGAAGGCGATCTGCAGCAGCACGTAGATGGCGCCGGTGATCAGCACCGACCCGACGACCGCGGCCGGCACGTTGCGGCGCGGATTGTCCGTCTCCCCGGCGAGCTCGATACCTTGTCGGAAACCCAGGAAGGAGAAGACGATTCCACCGGTGGCGATGGCGGTGAGCACGCCGTGCAGGCCGTCGGTGGCGAAGCCGTGGTTGGAGAAGTTGCCGCCATGGAACTTGGTCACCATGAAGGCCACCACGACCAGGATGATGATGCCCAGCTTCCACCAGACGGCGACGTTGTTCAGTCGAGCGAACCAGCGCACACCGAAATAGTTGACAACCACGAAGAACGCCATCGCGAGCACTGCGACGACGTAGCCCAGCCCGGTGAGCGTGTGCACGGTGGACCCGCCGACGGTGTGCGGAGAGGTGAAGCCGGCCCACTTGGTGCCGTACTGCAGGGCACCTTCTACCTCGATCGGGGCGACGGCGGCGGCAGCGATCCAGTTCACCCAGCCCATGGTGTAGCTGGCGAAGGATCCGAAGGACAGATGCGGGAACCGGATCACCCCGCCGGACACGGGGAACATGGTGCCGAGTTCGGCGTACACCAGCCCGATGAGCACGATCATCACCGCGCCGATGGCCCAGGAGAAGACCGCTGCCGGCCCGGCGATCTGCGCCGCGTTCAGCGCGCCGAACAACCAGCCGGAGCCGATGATCGAGCCGACGCTGGCGAAGACGAGACCGATCAGCCCGATATCGCGGCGCATCTTCGTGCCGGTGTCAGTCCCTGACGAGTTCGACGCCGGGTTCCGCACGGTGGTCATCGCAATACCCCTCTCCGTTCGCAGCGGCGGTGACCGAGCACGACCGAGCACGTGGTCGCTCACGAGCACCCGCCGACGACGCCGCCACGACACACGTATGTAGCTGGTGAATGCGAGCTGTGGGCCAGTTCGGGCGTCCTCCTGCGCTTTGTACCCGTTAACTGCCCTGAGCAAACCTGGCAAGCAGCAATCGTTGCAAACTGCGTGAGCCCTCCCGGCGTTTGCCGTGAATACCCGCGTCGGGTAGAGCGGAAGGTGCTGCGCCCAGCAGCCCAACACTCCAGCACCCCCGGAACGAGAGGACAGGCCAGGTATGACACAGCTGATCGGCCCTGCGGGACAGCTCGGCTGGGTCGCCGCAAAAGCCGCATTGCTCTTCCTACTTGCAGTGACCGGTTTCCGTCTCGGCGAGCGACGAACCTTTGCCCAGCTCAATGCCTTCGACTTCGCGGTCGCGGTCGCGCTCGGGGCGATCATCGGCCGCACCTCGACCTCGAGCACGACCTCGTTTCTTGCCGGAGCGGTCGCCTTGCTGACGCTGCTGCTCGCGCACCGGGCCGTAACCGTGCTGCGCCGCAGGCTGCCGATCGCCCGAGTGATCGATCAGCCACCAAATCTGCTCGTCCTCGACGGAGAGCTGCGCACCGCGGGTCTGGCGCGAGCGGGGCTGACGGTTGGCGACGTGTATGCATTGCTCCGCCAGCACGGTGTAGAAGACCTGCGCGAGGTCGGCGTGATGCTGTACGAAAGTCGCGGCGGCGTGTCCCTGCACCGAGCCGGCACGGAGCCGGGCCCGCTCATGCGCGACGCGCTGGCCGCATGCCTGACACGAGGCTGAACCGTCGCCGGGCCACGACGGATAGGGCTCAGAGCTGACCCAGCGTGACCTGAAGTGTGTGACTCTGGCCGGCACGGTCCAGCACAACCTGGACTTTCTGCCCGACCTTGAGCCCGGCCAGCACCGCGGATAACGCTTGCACCGTCGGCGTCCCGGCGCCGTTGATCTTGATGATCACGTCACCGGGCTTGATGCCGGCCGCGGCGGCAGCGCCACCCGTCTTGACTGATGCCACCCCGACCCCGACGCCGGCTCCGGATGCGTCTGTGACCGTCGCTGCCTGGATGCCGAGCGCGGCCCGACCTGAGTCGGTGACCCGGCCGTCCTTGATGAGCTGGCCGGCGATCTTCGTGACGGTGTTGGCAGGTATGGCGAAGCCGATCCCGGGCGCGGCGCCTCCCTGCTGCTGATCCGTTGCGGCCAGCGTGGGGATGCCAACCACGTTTCCCTGCAGGTCAACCAGGGCGCCGCCACTGTTGCCCGGGTTGATGGCTGCTGAGGTCTGGATGGAGTCAGGCAGCGTCGCTCCCGGGGAGTCGGGCGAGTTCGGCTCGGTGAGGGTGCGCCCGACAGCGGACACGATCCCGTTGGTGACGCTGCTGGTCAGGCCGAGCGGGTTACCCATTGCCAGCACGATCTCGCCGACCCTGACCTGGCTGGAATCGGCGAAGGTTGCCGGATGCAGATTGCTCCCGGCGCCGGAGATCCTGATGACGGCGAGGTCGTCGGCCGGGAACGTCCCGACCAGACTCGCCGGTACCGGCGTCGCCGAATCCGCCAGTTGAACCTGGAAGGACGTGGCCGATCCGACCACGTGGTCATTGGTGACGATGTCACCCGCGTTGTCGTAGACGATGCCCGAGCCGAGGCCTGAGGAGGTCGTGATCTGGACTATGGACGGCAGATCGTGCTTGATCACCGACTCATAGCTCTGTTGCAGAGCCTGGGCGGGGTTGTCGATCGAGGACGGCGGCGGTGCGCCGTTGCCGGTCGTGGCCGGTGCTGCGGACGCTCCGGCGCCGGCCGACGCGGAATGCGTGCAGGCGCTGAGCAGTGCCGTCGACAGGACCAGCGCGGCGGCGCCGGCGATCACCCGCGGCCGACGCCGCCCGTTCGAACTGGTGGACTCAGCGGTATCAGGGAGCTTGATCGTCGACATGACATCCTCCGGGCAACGGGGAGCCCGGAGAGGAAAGTGAGCGGTGCTCTCTACCAGCTCACCGCGACGGCGCTGGGCTCCTGGCCACACCGCCACAGCTTTGCTCCATTCCTACGCGTACTCGCCAGGTCGTCCCCATGACGGCGCTGAGTATTTGCTATGCGCAATGTTTGTAATCAGCAAGAGTGAGCCGCAAGAGTCATCCGCGACCATCGACCGACTCGTGCGGCCTGCGTGCGCGGTCACAACCCGATCCGTCGGCGCTGTCACCGAGGCACCGGCCGGTACTAGCATTTCGCCATGAACGCTGCCCGGCCCGTGCAGCCACAGCCACCGCAACAGGTGCGCTTCTGCCGGTCGCCCGACGGCGTGCGTATCGCCTACGCGGTGCACGGCAGCGGGCCACCGCTGCTCGTCTCCACCTGCTGGCTCAGCCACCTTCAGTTCGACTGGGAGAGCCCAGTCTGGCGCCACTTCCTCACCGATCTCGGCCGCTTCGCGACCGTGATCCGGTTCGACGAGCGCGGACACGGGTTGTCCGACTGGGACGTCGAAGACCACAGCCTGCCCGCGCGGATCGGTGACCTGGAGGCGGTGGCCGACGCGGCAGGTTTCGGCCGGTTCGCCTTGATGGCGATGGCCCAGGGAGGACCGGTCGCGATCAGTTACGCGGTCAAGCACCCCGAACGGCTCACCAGACTGATGTTCTACGGCAGCTATTCCAGCGCCACGCTCGGCCTCAGCGCGGAGGACCTGGAGATGGAGGACGCCTTCGGCCAGCTGATCAAGGTCGGCTTCGGCCGTCGAGACTCGACCTTCCGCCGGGTGTTCACCTCGCTGATGATTCCCCAGGCCTCCGAAGAGCAGATGAGCTGGCTGGACGACCTGCAGCGGGTCTCGGTGTCGGCCAGCACCGCCTACCGCGCCCGGCAGGCACGCTTCAAGGCAGACGCCGATCCACTACTGGCGCAACTGCAACTGCCCACTCTGGTGCTGCACTCGGTGGGCGACCGGATGAACACGTTCGAGTACGGCCGGCATCTGGCCAGTGCCATCCCCGGCGCTCGGTTGGTGGCCTTACCCAGTGACAATCACATCGTGCTCGAGGACGAACCGGCCTGGCCGCTGTTTCGGGCAGAGGTAGAGAACTTCATGGCCCCTGATCGGGCTGCGCTGGAGCACCCAGGGCCGGTGCAGCGGTCGTTGCAGATGCTGCTGTCGCCGCGCGAGCTGGATGTGTTGAGCTTGGTCGCCGAGGGCCTGGACAACACCGACATCGCGAATCGGCTCGTGCTGAGCCCGAGAACCGTCGAACGCCACCTGCACAACATCTACGGCAAGCTCGGCCTGCAGGGCCGCGCGGCCCGCACGGCCGCAGCCGCCCGGCTGCTGAGACCGTTCTGACGGCGCCTCCGTCGTCTGCTCAGCGCTGCAACCGACTACCTGTACCGACTACCTGTACCGATTACGTGTGCCGACTACGCGTACCGGCAGCAGCGCTGTGCAGCATTGCGTGCTGGCACCGATGCGCCCCGTGATCGCGCTGCCTAGCGTGTGCCGCATGCACTCGGGTGATGAGTGCAATCGGCCTATTTGACAGGGGGAATCATGACGAGCATCGCGTTGGATCCGATCAAGAGCAAGCATCGGGCCATGTGGGCGCTGGGCGACTACGACCGGGTGGCCGTCGAGGTCGTCGGGGGCCTGGGCCCGGCGCTGGTCGCCGCGGCCGGGATCGGGCCCGGGCACCAGGTCCTGGACGTGGCGGCCGGCTCGGGCAACGCCAGCATTCCGGCCGCCGAAACGGGGGCCACCGTGCTGGCCACCGACCTGACTCCGGAACTGCTCGAGACGGGACGCCAGCGAACCGAGCACCGGGGCCTGGCGTTGAGCTGGC
Source organism: Jatrophihabitans sp. (assembly GCA_036261575.1). GTDB lineage: Bacteria > Actinomycetota > Actinomycetes > Mycobacteriales > Jatrophihabitantaceae > Jatrophihabitans_A. Next base: position 657 of record DATAKO010000020.1, on the reverse strand, counting down.
AGGAGGCGGATGCCGAGCACCTGCCCTTCACCGATGACCGATTCGACATCACGCTGTCCTGCGTCGGGGTGATGTTCGCACCCTTCCACCAGCCTGTCGCCGACGAGCTGGTCCGGGTGACGCGACCCGGCGGGCGGATCGCCCTGATCAACTGGACGCCGGAAGGGTTCATCGGCCAGGTCTTCGCCGCGATGAAGCCGTACGCGGCGCCGCCGCCGCCGGGCGCCTTTGCCGGGGCCGAAGTGGGGCGAGCAGGCTCACGTCCAGGCACTGTTCGGTGACCGGGTTCGCCACCTGACCGCCGAGCGGCGGCAACTGCCGGTCGCGACCTTCGACAGCGGTCGGGAGTTCCGCGACTTCTTCGCTGCGTACTACGGGCCAGCGATCGCGACGTACCGCAACATCGCCGACGATCCGGATCGCACGGCCGAACTCGACGCCGCTCTGATCGGCCTGGCCGATCAGGCCCTGGCCGACGGCGAGATGCAGTGGGAGTACTTGCTGACAGTGGCAGAGGTGGCGTGAGGCCACCGGCCGGGTCAGGGTCCTGGGCTCAGGGTCCTGACCTGGGCCCAGCCGGGCTCCGGATCGCGACGCTTCGCAGGACAGGCCTGCCGCGTGTTACGACTTGGGTGGAGCTGAGGGGATTCGAACCCC
>DATAKO010000006.1:0-10063 GCA_036261575.1 Jatrophihabitans sp. | reverse complement strand
CGGGCGCCGCCGGGCACGCTGCCGTCGGGCGCCAGCCCACCCGCGGGCGGGTGCGGATCCGGTGCTTGCGGCGAGACGGCGGTCGAGGTGGGTTTGGGAGCGGCCGGCGCCGCGTGCGCCGCCGGCGCGGTGAGCAGCGCGACGCCGGCAGCGGCAAGCGCGGCGAGCGCGCGCAGAGCTGTTTGCCTGGGCTGCACCGGACCAGGCTAGCCACTACCGCTGGTCCACCCGCTCACCACGCCGTCCACGGCCGTCGCCGCGGCGGCCGAGCGCTCCCTAGAACCACCAGTCCCAGGGCTCGTCGATAATCGACACCATGCTGTTGTCCCGCCGGGTGTCCGGCTTCTTGTTCGGGTTCGGGATCTGGTCCTGGGTCATCTGGCCCACCTTTCTGAAGAACATCTGGGGTGATCCCCGGTCCTGGCACCACGGAGCGACCGGGTTCTTTCTGGTGCACGCCGCGTTGACGGCGGTGTCACTGCTGCTCGGCACGGTCATCGGTGTCCTCGGCGTGCGGGGCTGGCTTGCCCGCTCTGCCTCGATCCGTGCCTGCGAACCGAGCCGCTGAGCCAGTCAACCCGGCATCACCGCCAGGAGTGGAAAATCTGGAATTATCGGGAACATGCGGGACAGTGTGGACACCGGCTCCGGCCCCGACCCGCGCCGCGTGCACGATCCGGACGGCCTCGTTCGCGAACTCGGGCTGCTGCGGATCCGGGCCGCCCGCGGTCGCGGGCGGGGCCGGGTCAGCCTGAACGACATCGCCACAAGCACTGCCATCCCCCGTTCGACCGTGCATGCCTACCTGTCCGGCGGGCGGATGCCGCCCGCGGACAGCCTGGACGCGATGGTGGTGGCGCTGGGCGCGACGCCGGCCGAGCAGCGGGAGTGGGCCGAGGCGCTGTACCGGGCCGTGGCGGTCGCGGGTCGCGCGTCGGCGCCGGATCGGTCGGGGACTCCGCGCACCGCGGTGCCGGTGCCCCGGCAGCTGCCGGCCGCGCCACGCGGCTTCGTGGGGCGCGAGGCGGAGACGGCGGAGCTGGAGCGCGTGCTGGCCGACTCCGACGGCGTCTCGCCGTTGCTGGCGGTGATCGGCACCGGGGGCGTCGGCAAGACGGCGCTGGTGCTGCATTGGGCCCACCGGAACCTGGCTCGCTTTCCGGACGGCCAGCTGTGGATCGACCTGCGCGGTTTCGGCGCGCTGCCCCCGATGGCAGCCGGGGATGCGCTGGACCGGCTGCTGCGGGCGATCGGGGCCGGCAATGCCGCGCTGCCGGCTGATGTGGACGCCCGCTCGGCGGCGCTGCGCACCGCGCTGGCCGATCGCCGGATGCTGCTCGTGCTGGACAACGCGCGCAGCGCCGGCCAGGTGATGCCGTTGCTGCCGGCAGCGCCCGGGGTGGTGACGGTGGTGACGAGCAGGGACACGCTCAGGCCGCTGGTGGCTGCGGTGGGTGCGGATCGGGTGCGGGTGGATCGGCTCGCCGAGGCGGAGTCGCTGTCGCTGCTGGCGAATGCATCCCGAACGGGCGGCATCGCCGAGGCCGCGGTAGCGGCCCGGATTGCTCGGCATTGCGAGGGATTGCCGCTCGCGTTGCGGATCGTGCGCGAGCGGTTGTCGGTAACGGCAGAGGCCGAGATCGCCTGCTTCGCCGACGAACTGGACCGCGACCATCAGCATCGGTTGGCTGCCCTGGACCTGCATGACGCCAGCCTCGAGGTGAGTGTGCGCAGCGCGTTCGGCTGGTCCTACCGCGCCTTGCCGGCCGAGGCCGCCGTGCTCTTCCGGCGGCTGCCGCTGTGCCTGCTGACCACGTTCGACCGGGCCGATGCGGAGGTGCTGCTGGAGCACCCGGATTCGGCGGGCCGGCTGTTGGACACCCTCGTTGCGGCCAGCCTGCTCGACACCGCCGGCCCCGATCGGTACCGGCTGCACGAACTTGTCGCGGGCTTCGCGCTCGAGCGGCTGGCGGCGGAAGAGTCACCGGCCGAGATCAGCCGGTTGCGCCTGGATTTCGGTCGCCACCTGGCGCGCATGGCGGAAGCAGCGCTCGGCTGGTGGGACGCGCAACGTCCGCCCAGGATCGACTTCCCGGCCGGTGACCCGTCGAGGCCGATCGACGTTGTGCGGACGCTGCCCACGCCGGAGCTCGCCGAGGAGTGGATCGCCGGGCACATCGACGCGATCGCCGCGACCGTGCAGGAACTCGCGGCCTCCGCACAGCCCGGCTACAGCTGGGTACTTGCCGAGCGCGGCAGCCGCAGCCTGTGGGCGACAGCAGACACCCAGGTGATGGATCCCGCGCTGAGGTGTGCCCGCGACGCCGCTCTCGCGGCCGGCGAGCCGCGCGCCGCGATCGTGATGTGCCGGCTGCTGGGCGTCTCGCACGGGCGCCGCGGCCAACTCGATGCCGCCGAGGCGATGTTCACCCAGGGTCTGCGCATCGCCGAGGGCCACGGTGCGCGGGACCTGGCGGTGCTCGACCGCGCCAACCTGGGCTTGATCCGGGGGATGCGTGGTGATGTGGCGGCAGCCGTGACCGCGCTCGCCGGCGTGATTGACGAGCTGTATGAGCTAGGGGAGAGCCCGATCTCGACGCTGCACAGCTTGGCCGAGTTCGAGCTGCAGCGAGGCGACGTCGCGGCCGCCAGCGCCTGGACCCGTCAGATGCTCGCCGATCCGCACGTGCGGCACGGCCGGGCCAGCACGCCATTCCTGGACGCATCCATGATGGCCGCCGCCGTGGCGCTGGCCGCTGGTGATCGCCAGGCCGCACACGCCACGCTGGACGAGGTCGACGCGCTGCTCGCGGAGGTCGGCGGCCGGGTGGCGACCTGCCAGTGTCTGACGCTGCGTGGCCGGATCTTCCTCGATTCCGGCGACCTGGCGGCCGCGGACCGGTGCGGGCAGCAGGCCGTCACGCTGGCCCGCGCGCTGGCCGGGCGGTCGGAGGAGATCGCGGCTCAGTGCCTGCTCGGAGAGGTCGCCCGGCAGCGCGGCGAGCTGGTGTCCGCGGACCGGTGCCTGACCGACGCGCTCGCCCGGGCGCGCGAGGCGCAGCTGCGCTATGCCGAAGCGGAGGCTCTGGTGCTGCTGGCCAAGACCTGCCAGGCGGCAGGTGACTCGGCACGGTTGCGCCGGGTGCTCAGCCAAGCACGGGAGATCACCGCCCGCTGTGGCTTCCTCGGACTCGCGCGTGAGATCGAGACGGTCGCGCCGGCTGCCTGACTGGTCCTCAGCCAGCGTCCGGTTTGCCGTCCCTGATCCAGCCGAAGGTGCGGGTCACCGCGAACCTCCAGTTCTCGTATTCCCTTTCCCGGACGGCCGGATCCATGTCGGGCAGCCACTCGGCAGCGCGGTGCCAGTTGCGGCGCAGCGCGGCCAGGTCCGGCCAGAAGCCGACGCTCAGGCCGGCCGCGTAGGCGGCACCCAGCGACACGGTCTCTGCCATCATCGGCCGCACCACCGGGGTGTCCAGGATGTCGGCGAGGAACTGCATCAGCAGGTTGTTGGCCGTCATCCCGCCGTCCACCCGCAGCGCGCGCAGCGGCAGACCGCTGTCTGCGTTCATCGCGTCCAGCACTTCCCGGGTCTGCCAGCCGGTGGCCTCCAGGACGGCGCGGGCCAGATGCCCCTTGTTCACATAGGAAGTCAGGCCCGCGATGACGCCGCGCGCCTCGCTGCGCCAGTGCGGGGCGAACAGGCCGGCGAAGGCTGGCACCACGTAGCAGCCACCGTTGTCGGACACCGTCCGGGCCAGCGTCTCGATCTCCGGAGCGCTGCTGATCAGGCCCAGCCCGTCCCGCAGCCACTGCACCAGCGAACCGGTCACCGCGATCGAGCCCTCGAGGGCATAGGTGGGTGGCTCACCGGCACGCTGGTAGGCGACGGTGGAGATCAGGCCATGGGTGGAGTACACGGGTTCCGCGCCGGTGTTGAGCAGCAAGAAACTGCCGGTTCCGTAGGTGCACTTGGCCTCACCCGCCTCGAAGCAGGTCTGCCCGAACAGCGCAGCTTGCTGGTCACCGAGTGCGGCCGCGATCGGCACTCCCGGGATGAGCGTGCGGCACAGGCCGTACACCTCCAGCGACGGACGGATCTCGGGAAGGATCGCTGCGGGGATGTTGAAGAAGTCCAGCAGTAAGGGGTCCCACTGCAGGGTGCGGATGTTCATCAGCATGTCGCGGCTGGCGTTCGTGACATCGGTGACGTGAGCGCCTCCGGTCAGGTTCCAGATCAGCCAGGTTTCCATCGTGCCGAAAAGCAGATCACCAGCCTCGGCCCGCTCTCGGGCGCCGCGCACGTGATCGAGCAACCAGCTCAGCCTGGACGCGCTGAAGTAGGTGGCCAGCGGCAACCCGCAGCGCCTGCTGACCTCGGCCGCGCGCGGGTCGGTGGCCAACCGCTCCACCAAGCCGGCGGTGCGGGTGTCCTGCCAGACGATCGCCCGGTGGATCGGCTTGCCGGTGTGCCGGTCCCAGACCACGGTGGTCTCGCGCTGGTTGGCGATGCCGACGGCGGCGATCTGTCCGACGGTGACGTCGGCGTCTTCGAGTGCGGCCGGTACCAGCTGTTGCAGGTTGTGCCAGATTTCCACGGCATCGTGCTCGACCCAGCCCGGGTAAGGGAAGTGCTGTCGGTGCTCGTGCTGGCGCACCGCCACCATGCGTCCGGACTGGTCGAAGACGATCGCACGCGTCGATGTGGTGCCCTGATCGATTGCCAGGACGAAGCGGGAATCATCAGTCATTGCAGGCTTTCCGTTGCTCCAGAATGGTGATCACCGGCGTGCGGTGCCGAGGTCGCGACTGATCGCGCGCGCGGTCTCGGCCACCTGCCGCACGAGCAATGACTTCGGATGTGCCTTGGCGTCCGTGACCCGGTCGGTGCGCCCGGACAGGCCGATGGCGGCCACCACCCGGCCGCCGGCACCCCGGATCGGTGCCGCCAGCTCGGTCACGCCGATGCAGAATTCATCGATGCTCGCTGCCCATCCTTGTTTGCGCACGATCACCAGCTCCCGGGCCAGCACCCGGGCCGAGGCGATGGTGGCAGGCGTGAATACCTCGAGCGCATCGCTGCCGCGGTGGGCGAGCATCGGGCTGCCGGCGAGCAGGATCTTGCCCAGCGCGGTGGCGTGTTCCGGAATCTGCCGCCCGGTCAGCAGCCGCTGGTCGGAATCGTCCGGCCGGAAAACGTGGTGCACGATCTCCGGGGGGCCGGGCTGATCCAAGGGAAAGGCGGCCACCAGGACTGCGAAGCCACTGCGTGCGGCAAGTGAATCGGTCCAGTTCACCGAGTGTGATCGCAATTCATTGGGGTCCAGGCGCACCTGGCCCAGGCGGTTCAGGCCGGCGCCGATCGTGTACTTGCCGCCGGCCGCCAGCTGCTCCACGAAGCCCACCTCGCACAGCGTCTTGAGCAATCCGTGCGTCGTCGGCTTGGCCAGATCGAGGGTCTCGGTGATGTCGGTGAGGCCCAGCTGTGCCGGGTACTCCGCAACCAGCTGCAGGATCGCGGCGGCACGCTCGACGGACTGGATCGACCCCGGCATGCCGCCACGGTAATGCGAATCGGTCGACAATGTCGAACCATCGGCCTGTCGTGATCCGCGTCGCCGCAAATACGTTTCTCACAGGTTTCCGCGCCGGACACCGGTGCGTGGTCCCAATTTCGGCTAATCGTCCGTATTTCGCCCTCATGGTAAGGGAGTGATGAAGAATGGCGTCAGAAACCGCAACCGTCGGGACCGCTCGAGGAGCGGTCCTGCCGTATGTGCCGGCGCTCACTGGGGAACTCATCGCCGAATTTTTCGGCACGTTCGTCCTGATCCTGTTCGGCACCGGTGTGGTGGCGCAGGTGGTGGCCGCCGGCACCGGCAATCACGACAGCATCACCTGGGCCTGGGGTCTCGGTGTGACCCTGGGAATCTACGTTGCGGGCCGGATCAGCGGCGCGCACTTGAACCCCGCTGTCAGCATCGCGCTGGCCGCGTATCAAGGCTTCCCTTGGCGCAAGGTGATCCCGTACTCGGTGGCCCAGCTGCTCGGCGCCTTCGCGGCCGCGCTCGTCGTCCGGTGGAATTACACCGAGGTGCTGGCAAAGATCGACCCGGGCCACACCATCAAGTCCCAGGGCGTGTTCTCCACGCTGCCGGGCAACGGCTCGCTCCCGGTCAGCGACTGGGGCGCGTTCCGGGACCAGATCATCGGCACCGCGATCCTGGTGTTCGTCGTCTTCGCGTTGACCGACCTGCGCAACGCCTCGCCGCTGGCCAATCTGGCCCCGCTGCTGATCGGCCTGCTGGTGGTCGCCATCGGCATGGCATGGGGGGCTGACGCCGGTTATGCGATCAACCCGGCCCGGGACTTCGGTCCGCGGCTGGCCAGCTTCTTGACCGGATACGGCCATGCCATGCGCGACCAGTACGGGCACCTGTACTTCTGGGTGCCGATCGTGGCCCCGATCATCGGTGGCCTGCTCGGTGGCGCCCTCTACAAGTACGTCGTGAGCCCGCACCTGCCGACGCCGGAGCAGGTCGAAGCCGGCGCCTGACCCTGTTCGATTCGTCCACGTCTTGAAGGAGAAATCTCATGGCTGACTTCGTCCTCGCGATCGACCAGGGCACCACAAGCTCTCGTTCGATGATCTTCGATCACAGCGGCAACGAACGTGCCAAGCACCAGCTGGAGCACGAGCAGATCCTCCCCCGGGCCGGCTGGGTGGAGCACAACCCGGTCGAGATCTGGGAACGCTCCAGTGCCAGCCTGCAGTCGGCGATGAACTCGGCCGGCCTGTCCGCGTCCGACTTCGCCGCGCTGGGCATCACCAACCAGCGCGAGACCACCGTGGTATGGGATCGCCGTACCGGCCGCCCCTACTACAACGCCATCGTCTGGCAGGACACCCGTACCGACCGGATCGCCTCGGCCCTCGAGCGGGAAGGCAAGGGCGACGTCATCCGGCAGAAGGCCGGCCTGCCGCCGGCAACCTACTTCTCCGGCGGCAAGATCCAGTGGATCCTGGAGAACGTCGACGGGGTGCGAGCCGCTGCCGAGGCCGGTGACGCCATCTTCGGCAACACCGACAGCTGGCTGATCTGGAACCTGACCGGTGGGGCCAACGGCGGCGTGCACGTCACGGACGTCACCAACGCCAGCCGGACCATGCTTATGAACCTGGAGACGCTCGACTGGGACGACGAGTTGCTCTCGTTCTTCAACATCCCGCGGTCGATGCTCCCCGAGATCCGGCCGTCGTCCGACCCTGAAGGTTACGGCGAGATCGTGGCGCCCGGAGCCGCGCGCGGCATCCGGCTGACCGGCGCGCTCGGTGACCAGCAGGCGGCGACCGTGGGCCAGGTCTGCTTCGCTCCGGGCGAGGCCAAGAACACCTATGGCACCGGCAACTTCATGCTCCTCAACACCGGCGAGGAACTGGTTCGCAGCTCGAACGGCCTGCTGTCGACGGTCTGCTACAAGTTCGGCGATGCCAAGCCCGTTTACGCCCTGGAAGGCTCGATCGCCGTCACCGGATCGGCGGTGCAGTGGCTGCGCGATCAGCTGGGCATCATCTCCGGCGCCTCGGAGATCGAGGGACTGGCGCGCCAGGTGGATGACAACGGTGGCGTGTATTTCGTGCCGGCGTTCTCGGGTTTGTTCGCTCCCTACTGGCGTTCGGACGCCCGGGGCGCGATCGTCGGCCTGTCCCGTTACAACACGAACGCGCACCTGGCCCGAGCCACCCTGGAAGCGATCTGCTACCAGAGCCGGGACGTCTCCGACGCCATGGAGCAGGACTCCGGCGTGCACCTGGAGGTGCTGAAGGTTGATGGTGGGGTCACCGCGAACAGCCTGTGCATGCAGCTGCAGGCCGACATCCTCGGCGTGCCGGTGAGCCGGCCGGTGGTAGCGGAGACGACCGCGCTGGGAGCTGCCTACGCGGCCGGCCTGGCTGTCGGGTTCTGGAAGGACACCGATGAGCTAAGGGAGAACTGGAACGAGGACAAGCGCTGGACGCCGGAATGGTCGGAGGAACAGCGCGAGGCCGGCTACACCGGCTGGAAGAAGGCGATCGAACGTACGCTGGATTGGGTGGACGTCGACTGACGTCAGCACGATGACCGGCCGCGTTCGTGTTTCACCTTGTCGGAAAGGGTAGTTGAGCATCATGAGTCATACCGTTCTGTCCCCTGAACAGCGTTCTGACGCGCTGGCGGCGATGCGGGATGCCGCCGAGCTGGATGTGCTGATCGTCGGTGGCGGGGTGGTGGGAGCGGGTGCCGCGCTGGACGCGGTGACCCGTGGCCTGTCCACCGCCATAGTCGAGGCGCGGGACTGGGCCAGTGGCACCTCGAGCCGCTCGTCCAAGCTGATCCATGGCGGGCTGCGGTACCTCGAGATGCTCGATTTCGCCCTGGTCCGAGAGGCGCTGCACGAACGCGGCCTGCTCATCCAGCGGATCGCGCCCCACCTGGTCCGGCCGGTGCCGTTCCTGTACCCGCTCACCCGCAAGGTGTGGGAGCGGCCCTACGTCGGGTCGGGCGTACTGCTCTACGACACCATGGGAACCGCGCTCGGCAGCGACCGGGGCCTGCCGCACCACCGGCACATGTCCAAGCGGGGGGCGCTGCGCGAAGCCCCTTGCCTGAAGCCGGACTCGCTCACCGGCGCGGTGCAGTACTACGACGCACAGGTGGACGATGCACGGCACACCATGATCGTGGTGCGCACAGCGGTGGCCTTCGGCGCGCTGGCGGCCAACCGGACGCGGGTTCTGGACTTCCTGCGAGAGGGCGAGCGGGTGACCGGCGCCCGGGTGGTCGACCTGGAGACCGGCGTCGAGTTCGATGTGCGCGCCAAGCAGGTCATCAACGCCACCGGTGTGTGGACGGATGAGACGCAGCAGCTTGCCGACACCCGAGGGCAGTTCCACGTCCGGGCGTCCAAGGGCGTGCACCTGGTGGTGCCGCGCGACCGGTTGCAATCGAACACCGGCATCATCCTGCGCACCGAGAAGAGCGTGCTGTTCGTGATCCCGTGGGGTCGGCACTGGATCATCGGGACCACCGATACGGACTGGAACCTGGACCTGGCGCACCCGGCGGCCAGCGCCAAGGACATCGACTACATCCTCGAGCACGTCAACGCGGTGCTCAACTCGCCGCTGACCCGGGAAGATGTCGAGGGTGTCTATGCCGGTCTGCGACCGCTGCTGTCCGGCGAGTCGGAATCCACCTCCAAGCTGTCGCGCGAGCACGTGGTGGGGCACCCGGTGCCCGGCCTGGTCGTGGTGGCCGGCGGCAAGTACACGACCTACCGGGTGATGGGCAAGGACGCGGTCGACGAGGCCGTGCGCGGCATGGACGCCGCGGTGCCCGAGTCGGTCACCGAGAACATCCCGCTGCTCGGAGCCGAAGGATGGCAGGGCATCCGCAACCAGCGGTTGCAGCTGGCGGCCCGCTATGGCGTGCACGTCGCGCGGGTCGACCACCTGCTCGGCCGCTACGGCAGCCTGGTCACCGAGGTGCTGGACCTGGTCGCCGAGGACCCCGCGCTGGCCGAGCCGCTGCCAGGCGCGGACGATTACCTGCTGGCCGAGGCGGTATACGCGGTGACGCACGAGGGAGCGCGCCATCTCGACGACGTGCTGGCCCGCCGCACCCGAGCCTCGATCGAGGCCTGGGACCGGGGCGTCTCGGCTGCTCCGGTGGTGGCCGAGCTGATGGCACGGCATCTCGGCTGGGACGATGCCCATACCGCAACCGAGGTCGAGCACTACCTGGCGCGGGTCGCGGCCGAACGCGAGTCCCAGCAACAGCCCGACGACGCGACCGCGGACGCGGCCCGTCTCGGCGCCGCGGACATCGTGCCGCTGGGCTGAGCCGCCGCACGGTCCGGCGAGCGCGCGGGCCCAAAGACCCTGGGTCGGACGCGGATGCCGGCGCACCCTCAAAGCCGTGGTGTCGGCGCGTTCGGGGGAGGCCATGTGCTGGTTCGTATCTGCATCACGGCTGTGCTCGCCGTGGCTTGGACCGTCGCAGGGCCGGCGCGTCAGGACGCC
>DATAKO010000149.1:0-1622 GCA_036261575.1 Jatrophihabitans sp. | reverse complement strand
ACCCGCTCGCTGTCATCTCAACGCGAGACCCTATCCAGCGCCCGGTCGAACGAGGTTACGAATCACCACGGCTTACAGGGCTTACAGCACGGCGCCCGGATTGAGCAGCCCGAGTGGATCCAGCGCGTCCTTGATCCGGCGGCTGACCGCCATCACCTCGGGACCGAGTTGCTGTGGCAGGTGCGCTTTCTTCAACCGGCCCACGCCGTGCTCGCCGGTGATGGTGCCGCCCAGCCTGATCGCCAGCTGCATGATCTCGTCGAACGCTGCCCGAGCGCGCTTCACCGAATCCGGATCGGCGCTGTCGTAGACGACGATCGGATGTGTGTTGCCGTCACCGGCATGCGCCACGACCGGGATCTCCACCCGCTGCCGGGCTGCGATCGCCTCTATGCCGGTGAGCAGTTCCGGCAGCGCGGGCACCGCCACGCCGACATCTTCCAGCAGGATGGCGCCGCGTTTCTCGATGGCGGGGAAGGCGGCACGGCGCGCGGCCGCGAACGCCTCGCCCTCGGCCGCGTCGTCGGTGGCGAACACCTCGGTGGCGCCGGCCTGTTCGCAGGCGGCGATCATGGCAGCCAGCTCCGCGCCGGCGGCGCTGCCGAGATCTGACTGGCCGAGTAGCAGGGCGCCGGCAGTGCGGTCCAGGCCCATCGAGACGTGGTCCTCCACCGCGTTGATGGCGGCCCGGTCCATCAGCTCCAACATGGCCGGCCGCAGCGAGCGGCTGATGGCCACCACCGCCTCAGCCGCGGCGGCGACAGTGGGGAAGCCGGCCACGAAGGTCGCGGCCGGCAGCTGCGCGGGTACCAGCCGCAGGATGCCGCGAGTGATCACGCCCAGCGTTCCCTCACTGCCCACGAAGAGCTTCAGCAGCGAGAGCCCGGCGACATCCTTGACCTGCTTGCCGCCGAGCCGCAGCAGGGTGCCGTCGGCCAGCACGACATCGAGGCCCAGCACGTAGTCGGTGGTCACGCCGTACTTGACACAGCACAGTCCGCCGGCGTTGGTCGCGATGTTTCCGCCGATCGAGCACAGTTCGAAGGAGGACGGGTCCGGCGGATACCACAGTCCGTGTCCGCGCGCCGCCGCCTTCACCTCGGCGTTCAGGGCGCCGGGCTCGACGACGGCCACCCGGGCGGCCGGATCGATCTCGATCGCGCGCATCCGGTCCAGGCTCAACTGGATCCCACCCGCGACCGCCGAGGATCCGCCGGACAGCCCGCTGCCCGCACCGCGTGGCACCACCGGAATGCGATGGCCGCTGGCCCACCGCAACGTCTGCTGCACCTGCTCGGTGGTGCGCGGTCGAACCACCGCCAGCGGCTGGCCCGCTCCCGGATCCCGTGCCCAGTCCCAGCGGTAGTTGTCCATCAGTACCGGGTCGGTGACGATCGCCTCGGCCGGCAAGCAGGCAGCGAGCTCGTCCAGGGGGCCGCTCATGTGCTGATGGTAGGGGGCCGGCCCGAAAATGCATGCCGGTTCCGCAGCCTGCACCGGGCAGAATGTGGCCGGTGGGCTACATCGACGTGCAGGCGGTGCGGCATCAGCTCTCGGACGGGCGGGTGCTGCTGGATGACGTCAACTTCCGCATCGGCGATGGCGCCCGAGCGGCCCTGGTC
>DATAKO010000119.1:0-17934 GCA_036261575.1 Jatrophihabitans sp. | reverse complement strand
ACAGCAACCCGGCGCCGTCCGGCACCGGTGGGTGCGAGTTGAGCGCCCAGATACGGGCTCGGGTGCTGCAACGTCGTGGCGACCGGTACCCGGTCAAGCATCAACTGTCGGTGGCCGAGTTGCGGGCACTGCACCTGCAGTCCAGCAACGCCGGCGTCGCCGAGCTCGCCGCCGCCGAGCGCGCGGCCCGCCGGGCACGCGAGCAACGCCGGGGCCGGCGAGGCCGGCACGGCCCACCGCCGCATGAGCCGAGCCTGCCTGCCAGGCTGCTGCGCTGGACGATGCTGATCGCGGTGACGTTGCTGGTGGTGTCCGGTCTGCGCGGCTACGTGATCGCCTCGTATTACATCCCGTCGGCATCGATGGAGACCACCCTGCACGGCTGCGACGGCTGCCAGCCGGATCGGGTGCTGGTGGACAAGCTGAGCTACCACTTCTCCGCGATAGGCCGAAGGGATGTGGTGGTCTTCGACCGGCCGCCGCTCGCGCCGCCGGAGGACAAGCAGCTGATCAAGCGGGTCATCGGGCTGCCCGGCGACACCGTCAGCGGTCACGACGGCCACGTCTGGGTCGACGGCAAGGAGCTGATCGAGCCCTACGTGGATGCCGCCTGCCACGGCACCGCGGACTTCCCACCAGTCTCGGTGCCCGCCGGGCGGTACTTCGTGATGGGTGACAACCGCTGCGACTCCTTCGACTCGCGGATGTTCGGCACCATCCCGCGATCGGCCGTCGTGGGGCGGGCATTCGCGGTCATGTGGCCGTTGAAGCACCTGCGCTGGCTGTGACCTGAACCATGCACACAGCCGGCGGCAGCGCTTCGCGACGGGCCGCTTCCCGACTGCGGCAGATCGTGGCCGCGGTACGCGCATCGTGGCCGTCCGCGTGGCGGGCACGATTTCTGTCGGAACCTCGTCCTAGGGTCGGCACCATGACGATCACCGAGCTGCCACCGGCCATAGTCGGATCGCTGTCGCCGTCGCGCGCGGCCGACTTCAAGACCTGTCCGTTGCTCTACCGGTTCCGCAGCATCGATCGGTTGCCCGAGACGCCCACCCGGGACGCGGTGCGGGGCACGGTCGTGCACGCGGTGCTCGAGCACCTCTACGACCTGCCGGCGGCGGGGCGCACCAGCACGGCCGCGCAGGCTGCGGTGGAGCCGACCTGGCGGGAGCTGGTCGAGCGGGAACCGGAGCTGGCGCAGCTGTTCGACGGTTCCGACGATCCGGCGCTGGCCGACTGGCTGGCCTCCGCCCGCCGGCTGGTGGACAACTACTTCCGGCTGGAAGACCCGACCCGGCTGGAACCCGCCGCCCGCGAGGAGTTCGTCGAGGTGGTGCTGGACGGTCTCAGACTGCGCGGCTACATCGACCGGCTGGACGTCTCGCCGGCCGGCGACGTGCGCATCGTGGACTACAAGACCGGTGCCATCCCGCGCGAGGCCTATGAGGCCAAGGCACTCTTCCAGATGAAGTTCTACGCCCTGGTGCTCTGGCGCACCCGGGGTGTGGTGCCGCGGCAGCTGCGGCTGATGTACCTGGCCGATACGGACACGCTGAGCTACTCCCCCGACGCCGAGGAGCTGGCGCGCTTCGAGAAGACGCTGCACGCTATCTGGAAGGCGATCGCCACTGCGAGCCTGACCGGCGACTTCCGGCCGAATCCGTCCCGCCTGTGTGACTGGTGCTCGCATCACGCGTTCTGTCCCGCCAAGGGCGGCACTCCGCCACCGTTTCCGGAGTCGGCGCTGGCCGGCGCCACCGACCCGGCCAATCCGAGCCGCAGCGTCGAACCGCCGGTGTGAGTCAGACGCCGACGCGGTCGGCCGCAATCGCCTGCAACCGGGCGAGGCTGACCCCGGCAAGCGAGGCCAGCGTGGTGCGCGACGGTGCCGGCGGCACCGGAACCTGGTTCGGCACCGCGACCACCACGCAGCCGGCCGCTTCCGCGGAGGCGATGCCGGACGGTGAGTCCTCGATCGCGAGGCAGCTGGCCGGATCGACGCCGAGCCGGGCCGCCGCCAGCAGGTACGGTTCGGGATCGGGCTTGCCGTTGCGGACGTCGTCGCCGCAGACCAGGGTGTCGAAGCTGCCGGCGGGCGCTGCGGCGGCCACCACACCTGCCAGGTTGCGGTAGGACATGGTGACCATCGCCGACGGCAGCCCGGCCGCAGTGATCTCGCGCAGGAGCGGGAGCACGCCGGGACGCCATTCGATGTGCCGGCGGACGTCGGCGATCACCGCAGCCAGCAGCTGATCCACGATCTCGGCCGGCTCGAGCGGCACCCGGCCATGTTCGCGGATGTATGCCGCGGACACCAGCAGCGGCTTGCCGACGATGGCGTGCGCGTGCTGGTCGTTCCAGCTGTGCCCGTAGGACTCCACCAGCCGGTACTCCGCGGTGATCCAGTACGGCTCGGTATCCACCAGCGTCCCGTCCATATCCCACAGCACGGCCTGGAGCGGGCTGGCAGCAATCACCGATCCAGGCTACCGACCGCGCCGAACACACCCGCCCACCGGCGCCCCCACACCCACCCGGGGTCCTAAGCTGGGCTGGTGATGGAGTTCGAGAACTGGCCAGAGCTGCACAATCCGGTTCTCGTCGCCGCGTTCGAGGGCTGGAACGACGCCGGCGACGCGGCCACCGGGGCGATAGAGCATCTGGAATTGATCTGGAACGCGACCCTGCTCGCCGAGATCGATCCCGACGACTACTACGACTTCCAGGTCAACCGGCCGACGGTGTCCCAGCTGGACGGGGTCAGCCGGCGAATCACCTGGCCGACCACCCGGCTCTCGGTCTGCCGGCCCGAGGGTGCCGAGTTCGACCTGGTGCTGCTTCGCGGCATCGAGCCGAACATGCGCTGGCGCGCCTTCTGCGAGGAACTGCTGGACGCGATGCGCAACCTCGGCGTCGAGACTGCTGTCACCCTGGGCGCGCTGCTGGCCGATACGCCGCACACCCGGCCAACACCGGTCACCGGCACCTCCTACGACGCGCCGAGTGCGGCCCGCTACGGCCTGGAGAAGTCCAGGTACGAAGGCCCGACCGGCATCGTCGGGGTGTTGCAGGAGGCCTGCGTGCTGGCCGGCATACCGGCCATCTCGTTCTGGGCCGCGGTGCCGCACTACGTGGCGCAGCCACCGAACCCGAAGGCCACGCTGGCGCTGCTGCACCGGGTCGAGGAGGTACTGGACATCGCAGTGCCGCTCGGTGAGCTGCCCGCGCAGGCCGATGACTGGCAGAAGCTGGTGAATGAGATGGCCGACGAGGACGAGGATGTCCGGGACTACATCCGCAATCTCGAGGAACGCGACGACGACGGCCAGTTGCGTGAGGCTTCTGGCGACTCGATCGCCCGGGAGTTCGAGCGCTACCTGCGCCGGCGGGACAAAGGCGGCGGTCCGACGGGACCGATGTGAGCGGCTTGACCACCCGAGTAGGTTCGGCGACCGACATCGGCAGGCTCCGCACGGAGAACCAGGACTGCGCCTACACCGGGGCCTCGCTGTGGCTGGTTGCCGACGGCATGGGTGGCCAGCCGGCCGGTGCGCTGGCCAGCCGGCTCGCGGTCATGGAGTTCGAGGCCAGTGACCGGCCGGAGCCGGTGACCGCAGCGGAGATCGAGCGGGCGATCGGCCGGGCCAACGAGCGGCTGCTCGCCGAGGGACGCCGGCATCCCGAGCGCGCTGGGCTGGGCACCACCGCGGCCGGGCTGGCCAGGGTCGGTGCGGACCGGTGGGCGGTGTTCAACGTCGGCGATTCGCGGGTCTACCGCTGGGCCGGCAATCGGCTGGAGCAGCTGAGCGTCGACCATTCGGCGGTGCAGGAGCTCGTCGACGCCGGCCTGCTAGACCCGGTGGCGGCGCGCTCGCACCCGCGGCGCAACATCGTCACCCGGTCCCTGGGCACCGATCCGGCGCCCAGGCCGGACGTCTGGCAGCGTGCCGCGGTGGCCGGCGAGACGTTTCTGATCTGCTCCGACGGCCTGACCAACGAGCTCACCGACGCACAGCTCGCGCGGGTGCTGCAGGCGCAGCCGCAGCCGCAGGAAGCAGCCGACGCACTGGTCGGCCAGGCGCTCGCGGCCGGCGGCCACGACAACGTGACCGTGATCGTGCTGGCGGTCGAGGGCTGACCGCCGGCGTCAGAGCTGGATGCCGAGCAGCGCGTCGAGCGTGTCGGCCACCAGCCGGCCCGCTGCGAGCGCGTCCCCGTCACCGGCTGCGGCACTGTCACCGATGCCGGCGGCACTGTCACCGATGCCCGCGCCCGGCTGCGCGAGTGCGGTATCGGCCCACCGATCTACAGCGTTGATCGCGCCCACGGTGTCCAGGTCGTCGGCGAGGCAGTCGCGTACCCGGCTCAGCAGCGCTTGCGCACCGGGCGCTGCGGGCTGCCCGGCGGCCGCGCGCCAGCGCGCCAGCCGCCGCTCGGCGAGCGGAAGTCGTCCGCCGGTCCATTCCCGGTCCGACCGGTAGTGACCGTCCAGCAGCGCCAGCCGGATCGCCATCGGATCCACGCCTGCGCCGCGCAGCTTGGAGACGAACACCAGGTTGCCGCGGGACTTCGACATCTTCTCGCCGTCCAGGCCGATCATGCCCGCGTGGCAGTAGTGCCGGGCGAAGGGCCACTGGCCGGTCAACGCCTCGGCGTGGGCGGCCGAGTGCTCGTGATGCGGGAAGCGCAGGTCCACCCCGCCGCCCTGCACGTCGATCCCCATGCCGAGCCGGTTGCCCGCGATCACAGCGCATTCGACGTGCCAGCCCGGGCGCCCAGGTCCGACCGGGGACTGCCAGGCCGGCTCGCCCGGCCGCTCCCCGCGCCACAGCAGCGCATCCAGCGGGTGCTGCTTCCCCGGACGGTCCGGGTCACCGCCACGCTCTGCGAACAGTGCCAGCATCTCCGCCTCGCTGTAGCGGGACTCGTAGCCGAAGTGCCCGCTGCCCTCCAGGGTGGCGTAGATGTCCTGCTCCAGCCGGTACGCCTTGCCGTCGGCCAGCAGCTTGGCCACCGCCTCGGAGATCTCGTCGACCACCTCGACAACGCCGATGTAGTCGCGCGGCGGCAGTACCCGCAGGCTTGCCATGTCCTGCCGGAACAGCTCGATCTCCCGCTCGGCGAGGTCGGTCCAGGCAACCCCGGTGGCGGTCGCACGCTCCAGCAGCGGATCGTCGACGTCGGTGATGTTCTGCACGTAATGCACGTCGTGGCCGGCATCAAGCCACATCCGCTGCACCAGGTCGAAGGCAAGGTAGGTGGCTGCGTGGCCGAGGTGCGTCGCGTCGTAGGGCGTGATCCCGCAGACGTAGATCCGCGCCAGCGGGCCGGGAGCGGTCGGCGAGATCTCATCGGTGGCGGTGTCGTAGAGCCGGAGCGGGCGAGCGGTGCCGGGCAGCCGCGGCACCTCGGGACGGGACCAGGAACGCATGGCACCACGCTAGCCGGGCGCGCCGGACCGCTACGAACAAGGCTTGACTCCTGTCGCGGCAACCCGGCGCGACCCGCGGTGGCCGTTGTGCCGCCCGGCCCGGAACAATGTTGGTATGACGTCTTCCTCGAGGTATCTGGTGTCGGTCAGCCGGGTGATCGCCGCTGATCCGCAGACGCTGTTCGACATCGTCGCCGACCCGGCGCAACACCCGGTGATCGATGGCTCCGGGTCGGTCAAGGCGGTCCGGGACGGTGGGCCTCGGCGGCTCGCCCCGGGTGCCAAGTTCGGCATGGACATGCATCTGGGCGCCAACTACAAGATCCTCAACACCGTGGTCGAGTTCGACGAGCCCACGCTGCTGGCCTGGCGGCACTTCAACGGCCATGTCTGGCGCTACCGCTTCACCCCGGTGGACGGCGGTACCAGGGTCACCGAGGAATGGGACGCGCGGCCGGCGAAGAACCGGTTCTTCCTGCTGCTGGCAGGTTTCGGCCGGCGCAATCGCAAGGGCATGACGGCGACGCTGCAGCGCCTGGACGAGCTGGCGAGCCGGGCGGGGGCTCAGTAGGGCGGGTACGGGATGGCCGGCCAGTCGCTCGGCGGCAGCGGGAACGTGCGTTTGGTCAGCAACCGCTGCACGCGGCGCCGGGCGGCACGGACCTCGGCCGTGGTCAGCAGCTCGGCCAGCGTGTCGGCAAGGCTGGGACGAGCCTGGCGATCGGTCTCCCAGTCGGTGTCCAGGGCGCGCAGCATCTCCTGGCCCTCGGCGGGAATGGGTTCTCCCGCCCACTGCCAGAGCACCGTGCGCAGCTTGTTCTCCACGCCGAGGCTGACCCCGTGGTCGACGCCGTAGACCTGCTGCTCCGAGACTGGCAGCAGGTGTGAGACCTTGCGGTCGGAGTTGTTCAGCACCGCGTCGAGCAGGGCGACGCGCTGCAGCGCGGTACTGCTGCCGTCGTTGATGTGCCTGATGATGTCGATGGATTCGTCGTCCTCCACCCACAGCTGGACCATGCCGGTGCCGAGCGGTCCGGCCCGCAGCACGGTCGGCGGGATGATGTTCCAGCCGGTGGCGGCGCTGATCTCGTAGCAGGCCACCTCGCGCTCGGCCAGCGTTCCGTCGGGGTAGTCCCACAGCGGCCGCTCGCCGGAGATCGGCTTGTAGACGCAGGCCGCAGCCACCCCGTCCAGCTCGATCCGGCAGTACAGCGTCGCGTTCGACGCGGTGGTCACCCTGCCCTCGACGGTGAGCTCGCCGCACTCCAGCAGGAGCAGGGCATCCGGCAGCGGCAGCGCGACCGGCGGCGTCAGCTCACTCACGCGTTCCCAACCGGATCTGGCGGTGATACCCGTTGCTGCGCGGGCAGACGTGTCCGGCCGGGTCGAGCGGCTGGTTGCACAGCGGGCACGGTGGCCGGCCGGCCTCGATCACCCGCCGGGCCCGCTCCACGAACTCGGCGGCGGCCTGGTGTGCGATCCGTACCCGCAGCGCGTCCGGCCCCTCGTCGGTGTCCTCCAGCAGGGTGGCCTCGGCCTGTTCGGCCGATTCGGCCGGTGCCTGCGCCTCGATCACGATCAGGTTTTCCTCAGCGTCGTAGGCCAGCCCCATGGCAGCAACGCGGAATTCCTCGTCGATCGGGCTCTCCAGCGGTTCGCTGTCGGCGTTCACGGCGTCCGGCAGATCGATGCCGGCCTGGCTGGCGACCTCGTCCAGCAACTGCTCGATCCGCTCGGCGAGCACGCTCACCTGCGCCTTCTCCAGCGCGACGCTGACCACCCGACCGGCGTCGGAGGCCTGCAGGAAGAAGACCCGCTCGCCGGGCTGGCCGACCGTGCCGACAACGAAGCGGCGCGGCTGGTCGAAGAAGAAGATCTGGCGGCTCACGGCATCAAGCCTAGTGCCCGTCAGACCTGCCCGCCGCCGGCGCCGCCGCCCACGGTTGCCTCCGCCGCAGCGCGCTTGCGGCGACCCCGCGCCGGCTTCGGGACGAACTGGCCCAGCTCGCCGCTGCTGCTGTTGCTGAACAGCACGAACGGCCGGCCGGCGCTGTACCGGATCGCCGAGATCGAGGCCGGATCGACAACGATGCGCTGGAAGAGATCCAGATGCATGCCGAGCGCGTCAGCCAGGATCGCCTTGATGACATCGCCGTGGCTGCAGGCCAACCAGAGCGCGTCCGGCCCGTGCTCGGCCTCGATCCGGGCGTCCAGTTCGCGCACCGCTCCGACCGCTCGCTGGGCCATGCCGGCCATCGACTCGCCGTTCGGGAAGGTCACCGCCGACGGGTTGCTCTGCACCACCCGCCAGAGCGGATCCTTGGCCAGCGTGCTGATTTGTTGCAGCGTCCAATCGCCGTAGTCGGCCTCCAGCAGCCGGCGTTCCCGGCGTAGCTCAGGCTGCCGGCCGGCGGCCCGCTGCGCGGCCCGCACCACCTTCGCGGTCTGCGCGCACCGCTCCAGCGGGCTGGTGACGAGGCAGGCCAGCGGCAGCACTTGCAGTCGCTCGGCCGCCGCGGCAGCCTGGGCCTGGCCCCGGTCGTCCAGGGTGGTGCCCGGCGCGCGGCCGGCCAGCACCGGGCCGGTGAGCTTGGTCAGCCCGTGGCGGAGCAGGAAGACAGTAGCCATGGTTGCCTCAGATCGTCTCGGGTCGCATCAGGTGGCCGTGGTGACGCCGGTGGCCAGCAGCACGATGACGAGGATGCCGAGCGCGATGCGGTAGCCGATGAACACGTACGTGCTGTGCCGGGCGACGAAGCGCAGCAGCCAAGCGATGCTGGCAAGCCCCACGATGAAGGAGATGATCGTCGCCACGATCGTGACGCCGAGTCCGGGGGCGTTGGCATCGCCTATCTTGCGTGCCTCGAACAGGCCGGAGGCGACCACCGCCGGGATGGACAGCAGGAAGGAGAACCGCGCAGCCGCCACCCGGTCCAGGCCGCGGAACAGGCCCGCGGTGATGGTGGAGCCCGAGCGGGAGACGCCGGGGATCAACGCCAGCGCCTGCGCGGTGCCGACCGCCACCGCGTCGCGGGTATTGATCTGTTCCTCGTCCCGGTCCCGCTTGCCGATCCGCTCGGCGAGCAGCAGCACCAGGGCCATCACGATCAAGGCGATCGCAAGCACCCAGAGGTTGCGGGCGCCGGTCTCGATCTGATGGCTGAAGATGAGGCCGAAGACCCCCACCGGGATGGTTGCCAGGATGAGGTACCACCCCATCCGGTACTCCAGCGCGTCCCGCCCGCTGCGATCGAACAGCCCGCGCAGCCAGGCGACCGCGATGTGCAGCAGTTCCCGCCAGAAATACAGCACCACCGCGATGCTGGTACCGAGCTGGATCACCGCGGTGAACGCGGTGAAACCGGCTTGATTGACGTTCGGGTTGAGCCACGCCTGGACCAGCCGAAGGTGACCGGTCGAGGAGATGGGCAGGAACTCGGTGAGGCCCTGCACCAGACCGTAGACGACGGCCTGGACGGCGTTGACCTGGGCGCTCACCGGCTCACCTGCTCACTTGGCCGCTCGGCGCCACCCCTCACGAGGCCACGCCGGAGTCCTGCAGGGCCTGGGCGGCGGTGCGCAGGCTGGCCAACTGCTGCTCGACGTCCCCGCCGTAGGGCACCACGTTGAGGGTGGTGACGCCGGCCGCGGCGAAGGCCGCCATCCGCTCGGCGATCCGGGCCGGCGGCCCCAGCAGCGAGGTGTCGTCGATGAACTCGAACGGCACCGCGGCGCCAGCAGCCGCATAATCCCGGGCCAGGAAGCGGTCCTGGATGGTCGCGGCCTGCTCCTCGAAGCCCATGCGAACCGCGAGCTGGTTGTAGAAGTTGACCTCGCGGCTGCCCATGCCACCGATGTACAGCGCCGCGTAGCCGCGGATCGGCTCGGCTGCTGCCTGCAGGTCCTCGGCGATGGACAGCGGCGCGGTCGCCACCACGTCGAAGCCGTCCAGCGTCTTGCCGACCTTGGCCCGTCCGGCCCGGATCCGATCCAGCTGCTCGCCGACGAAGTCGGTGGACAGGAAGATGGCCAGCCAGCCGTCGGCGATCTCGCCGGTGAGCTCGAGGTTCTTCGGCCCCGCCGATGCCAGGTAGATCGGGATGTGCTCGCGCACCGGGTGCACGGTGAGCTGAAGCGCCTTGCCGGGGCCGTCCGGCAGCGGCAGCGTGTAGTGCTCGCCCTGGTAGCGGACCCGCCTGCGGGACAGCGCCAGATTGACGATCTCGACGTATTCCCGGGTGCGTGCCAGCGGATGCGCGAAGCGCACGCCGTGCCAGCCCTCCGACACCTGCGGGCCGGACACGCCGAGTCCCAGCCGGAACCGGCCCCCGGACAGCGTGTCGAGCGTGGCCGCGGTCATCGCGGTCATCGCAGGTGTCCGGGCCGGAATCTGCAGGATGGAGCTGCCCAGATCGATCTGCGTGGTCTGCCCGCCGATCCAGGCCAGCACCGTCGGCACGTCCGAGCCGTAGGCCTCGGCTGCCCAGACCACGGAGTAGCCGAGCGCGTCCGCCTCCCGGGCCAGCGCGAGGTTGGTGGCGTCGTTGCCCATGCCCCAATATCCGAGATTCAGTCCCAGCTTCACCCCGCCACCCTATCCAGCCCGGGACGCCTGGCCTGTCCGCATGGGTGCGGCGCCGCGCGTCGGCTAGGTTGCTCTGCGTGGAGCAGCGCACTGTGGGTCGTAGCGGGTTGAAGGTATCCCGGCTCGGTTTGGGCACCATGACATGGGGAAACAGCACCGATCCGGATGAGGCAGCCGCCATCCTGGTGTCCTTCCATGACGCAGGTGGCACCTTCATCGATACCGCGGTGTCCTACTCCGACGGCGAGGCAGAGCGGATTCTCGGTGCCCTGATCGCTGACGTGGTCCCCCGCTCGGAGCTGATCATCGCCTCCAAGGCCGGCCTGAGGCGGCGCGGTGACGAGCGCCTGGTGAACGCCTCTCGCGGTGCGCTGCTGTCCCAGCTCGATGAGTCCCTGCGCAACCTGGGCGTCGATTACCTGGACCTGTGGCAGGTGCACACCGTCGATCCGATGGTGCCCTTGGAGGAGACGCTGACCGCGCTGGACTACGCCGTGGCCAGCGGCCGGGTGCGTTACGTGGGGCTGTCCAACTACCCGGGCTGGCGCACCGCGCAGGCCGCGACCTGGCAGCGGGCCTTGCCGGATCGGGCGCCGCTGGTGTCCAACCAGGTGCGCTACTCGCTGCTGGACCGGGGTATCGAGCGTGAGGTGCTGCCGGCCTGCCAGGAACTCGGGCTGGGCATCCTGCCCTACTCACCGCTCGGCGGCGGAGTGCTGACCGGCAAGTACCGGCACGGCGTGCCGGCCGATTCGCGGGGCGCGGCGCAGGGACGGGGCCTGTCCACCTACTCCGACCCGCGCCAGGTGGGCATCGTCGAGGCGGTGGCGACGGCGGCCGACGGGCTGGCCACCTCCCCGATCACCGTCGCGCTGTCGTGGCTGCGCAACCGTCCGGGCGTGGTCGCCCCGATCGTCGGTGCCCGGACGCTGGGCCAGCTGACCGCGGCGGTGCAGTCGCTCACCGTCGAGCTGCCGCTGGAGATCCAGCTTGCGCTCGACGACGTGTCCGCCCCGGTCATCGGCTACCCAGAGGACGCGCACTGAACGCTTTCCAGGCGTTCTGTGAGGCCGGTCTGTGGCCCGGGCTAGGCCGGACGCTGGCCGCGGAGCTGGCCGAGGCCGGCATCCGCGGTCCCGATGATGTCTCCGGCGAGGCGCTGGCCGCGTTGCCCAAGGTCGGGCGGCTGCGCGCCGGGCGGCTGGTGTCGGCGTTCATCGCGGCCGGTCCGACCTACGACGTGGTCGTGCTGCTGGTCGAGGCCGGCCTGCCGGCCCGGTTGGCCGGCCGCGCCGTCGATGCGTTCGGGGCGGGCGCGCACCGGCTGCTGAAGGATGACCCGTGGCGGCTGCTGCAGCTGCCCGGCGTCGAAGTGCCGGAGGCGGACGCGCTGGCGCAGGTGGCCATCCCCGGAGTGTCGCTGGCCGACCCGCGCCGGGCGAAGGCGTTGGTCGGTTTCGTGCTGCACCGCGACGCCCGGGACGGCCACACGCTGACCCCGGCGCACCAGGTTGCCGACGAGCTCCGGCTGTACCGGGTGGCCGATGTGGCCGCCGCCATCGCCGCCGCCTGCGCGGCCGAGGACGTGTACCGGGTAGGTGAGCAGCTCGCCGCGCAGCGTTACTTCCTCGCCGAGCAGGCAATCGCGGCGGGCATCCACCGGCTCGGCCGCAGCGCCGAACCGATCAGGCTGCCGCGGGCGAAGGATGCGGCCGACGTGCTGGACAAGGTGCAGCGCTCCGCGGTCAGCAACGCGCTCCGGCACGGGGTCAGCGTGCTCACCGGTGGCCCCGGCACCGGCAAGAGCCGGACCGTGGCGGCGGTGGTCCGGGCCGCGGAACGGGCCGGTCGCACTGTCGCGCTGACCGCACCCACCGGGCGTGCGGCCAAGCGCTTGGGCGAGCTGTGCGACGCCGAGGCGATGACCATTCATCGGCTGCTGGGCGTGCAGGCACGCACGAATTCCGAATCCGGCGAGGTCGACTTCAGCGGCGGGTTCGCTCGGGGACCCGACTGGCCGCTGGATGCCGAGCTGGTCGTCGTCGACGAGGCGTCGATGCTGGACGTCGAGCTGGCCGCGGCGTTGCTGGCAGCCTGCGCCGACGGCACGCACCTGATGATCGTCGGTGATTCTGCCCAGCTGCCCTCGATCGGCCCCGGTCAGGTGCTGGCCGACATCATCGCCTCGGCCACCGTGCCGGTCGTGGAACTGCAGCGGCTGTACCGCCAGGATGCCGGTGGCGCCATCGCCAGGCTGGCCACCGCGGTCCGGCAGGGTGAGCTGCCGACGGTCGAGTCCTCCGACCGCGAGGTGGTGATCGTGCCGGCCCGGGGCTCGGCTGAATCCGCGCATCGGGTGGTGCAGCTGATGACCGATTCCATTCCCCGGGCGCTGGGCATCGGGCCGGACCAGATCCAGGTGGTGACACCGGTGCACCGCGGTCCGGCGGGCACCATCGAGCTGAACGCGGCGCTCAAGGCGCGGTTGAACCCGCAGCCGTTCAGCAAGGCCGGGGCCGGCCGATCGCGTTTCGACGCAGGCGATCGGGTGGTGGCCACCGCCAACCATCTGGAGGCGACGCCGACGGGCTTCGCCAACGGCGAGGTCGGCGTGGTGACGAAGGTGGCCGGCGGGGTCGTCACCATCGACTTCGGCAGCGGCCCGGCGGAGGTGTCGGGCAAGATGCTCGCTGACATCAGCCACGGTTGGGCGATCACCGTGCATCGCGCGCAGGGCTCGGAGTTCCCGGCGGTGATCGTGGTGCTCGCACCCGAGGCGAGCCGGATGCTGTCGCGCCCGCTCGTCTACACCGCGCTCACCCGGGCCCAGCGGCACCTGTCGGTGGTGCACGGCACCGGCCCCGCTCTGGTGCGGGCGGTGCGCACCATCGGCGCCCAACCGCGACGCACCCTGCTGGCCGTCGCGCTGGCGGAATCCCCGACCGAGCGTCCGGCGGAGGCCCCGACGGAGGCCCCGGCAGAGGCCCCGTAGGCCTCGACCGACGAGTAGACCGATGAGTCGCGGTGCCGAGCGTGGCTGCGCGGCACAACGGGACTGCGCCGCCTGACTACTGTCGAATCATGCCGAACTCAGAACGTCCGGGCCCTGCCATCTTCGTCCTCTACGGCGCGACCGGCGATCTGGCCAAGCGCATGGTGCTGCCGGCCTTCTTCACCCTGGCCAAGCTGGGCCTGCTGCCCAGGCAGTGGCGGCTGATCGGAAGCGGCCGCGGCGACGTCGCGCACGAGGACTTCGCCCAGCACATCCGGCGCAGCCTGCACGAGTTCGGCCCCAGGCCCGATAACAAGACCTGGAGTGCCTTCAAGCCGAACGTGCGCTTCGCCGGTGGTGACTTCGCCAACGAGGGGCATGACGCGCTGCGGCACGAGATCGCCCAGGCGGCGGCCGACCTCGGTACGGGCGCCGAGCTCATCCATTACCTGGCGATCCCGCCGCAGGCTTTCATCGACATGACCGAGGCGATCGGCCGGCACGGGCTCAACCGCGGCGCCCGGGTGGTCTATGAGAAGCCGTTCGGCACGTCGGGTGAGACGTTCCGCAAGCTCGACCGGGTCGCGCATCGGGTCTTCGACGAGAGCCAGATCTACCGGATCGACCACTTCCTGGGCAAGGAGGCGACCCAGGACCTGCACGTGCTGCGCTTCGCCAACGGAATGTTCTCGCGGATCTGGGACCGGCACAGCGTGCGGGCCGTGCAGATCGACGTGCCGGAGACCCTGAACGTCGCCGACCGGGCCGACTTCTACGACCACACCGGGGCGGTGCTGGACATGCTGGTCACGCATCTGTTCCAGGTCGCGGCCGAGGTGGCCATGGAGCCGCCCGCCAGCATGAGCCCGGAAGATCTGCAGGCTGCGCGGGAGAAGGTGATCGGCAAGTTCCGTCCGATCGACCCGGCCGAGGTCGTGCTGGGCCAGTTCGACGGCTACCGGGACCTGGCGGGCATCGCTGCGCGATCGCGTACCGAAACATACGTCGCTGCCAAGCTGTGGGTGGACACCCCGCGGTGGAAGGGCGTGCCGTTCCTGCTTCGCACCGGCAAGCGGCTGCACGCATCGCATCAGACGGTCAGCATGGTGTTGCGGCCGCCCACCGGGCCGCTGACGGACCTGCCCGCCGAGGGCAACGTGCTGCGCTTCGACCTGAATGGCTCCGGGCAGATTGATCTGTCGATGGTGGCCAAGCAGCCTGGAGTCGGGCTGCAACTGGGTGTTGCGAAAGCCGGCATTCCGGTGGCCTCGATCGCCGACCGCCAGCCGTTGCCGCCGTACGTCCGGCTGCTGCACGACGTGCTGTCTGGGGACCGCTCGCTGGTCACCCGGCCCGACGGCCTCGCGCACGTGTGGAAGGTGGCCGAACCAGTACTGGCGCTGAACCGGCGACCGCTCAGCTACGCGCCGGGTTCGTGGGGCCCGGCGGCGGCGCGCAAGCTGGCCGCGCCCGACGGGTGGTTGCTCGGTCAGTAACCACGGGCCGGCAGATGCGCCGGCCGATTCGGCCGTGCATCGCGTTAAGTTGGCGTCAGCATTTGGCTGACGCGGCCCGCTTACCGGCTGCTACGTGCCCGGCCTGGTTAACATCTGTTCGTCATGCTTTGCTGAGGTACAACACGATGCCGGCAAGCGACGTTGGATGCCCTGAGATCACGGGGTAAAACTGATCGGAGAGCTTTGCCGCAGGTTGCCCCCCGTGCCGGACTCGGTCGGGAACGTGTGCTCGCGCTCGGCCTCATCGTGCCGTCGCTGGTGGTATTCGTCCTGTTCATCTTCTGGCCGCTGGTGCGCACTTTCCAGCTCAGCACGACCGGCCAGGACCTGTTCGGACGGGCCGATCGTCAGGTCGGCTTCGCCAACTTCAGCGCGGTCTTCCATGACCCGCAGTTCGGGCAGGTGCTGGGTGTCACCGCCGGCTACGTGGTGCTGACCGTCATCCCCAGCATCCTGATCGCGCTGGTGCTCGCGCTGCTGCTGCAGACACCCCTGCGAGGCATGCGCTTTCTCCGCTCGGCGTTCGCAATGCCGTTCGCGTACTCGGTGGCGGCCGCGTCGGTGGTGTTCGCGGCGCTGTTCAATCCGGCCATCGGGATCGCGAACTACCTGGTCACCTCCCTGGGATTCGCGCCCGTGGCCTGGCTCACCAAGCCCGGCACGGCGCTGATCAGCATCGCGATCACGACCGTGTGGATGAACGTCGGCTACAACATGCTGGTCATGCTGGCCGGCGTGGGTGGCGTCGACGAGCAGCTGTACGAGGCCGCCCGGCTCGACGGTGCCAGCGCCTTTCGGGTGGCTCGCTCGATCACCATCCCGCTGATCACGCCGAGCCTGTTCTTCCTCGTGGTGGTGGACACCATCGCCAGCCTGCAGAGCTTCGGCCAGATCCGGGTACTGACCCGCGGTGGGCCGACCGGCCACACCACCACGCTGGTCTACTGGATCTACCACACCGCATTCGAGAACGGCGCCTCCGATTACGGGGAGGGTTCGGCACAGGCGATCGTGCTGCTGCTGGTGGTCATCCTGATCACCGCGATCCAATTCGGCGTGCTCGAACGGAAGGTGTTCTACCGGTGAGCGCCCGCATCCTGCGCATCCTGGCACTGGTGTTGCTGGCGTTGCTCATTCTGTTCCCGGTGTACTACACGGTCGCCGGCAGCCTGATGAAGCCCGGCGACATCGCCTCGGCGCCGCCATCGCTGTTCCCGCACAGCATCACCCTGCACAACTACCGCGGTGTCTTCCGGGCCGTGCCGCTGGGCCGGCAGTACCTCAACTCGGCGGTGGTCGCGCTGGTCATCACGGCGGCCCAGCTCGTGTGCGCGGTGCTGTCCGGCTACGCGTTCGTGTTCCTGGCGCTGCCCTTCAAACGCACCCTCTTTGCGGTCTTCCTGTTCACCCTGATGGTGCCGTGGGAATCGATCATCATCCCCAACTACCTGTTCATGGCCGACCACCGGTTGCGCAACACCTACCTTGCGCTGATGCTGCCTTTCCTGGCCGGCGGCTTCGGCACGTTCCTGTTGCGCCAGTCCTTCCGCACCTTCCCGGTGGAGCTGCGGGACGCGGCCGTGTTGGACGGCGCCAGCAACGCCCGGTTCCTGTGGTCGATCCTGCTGCCGCTGTCCCGGCCGGCGTTGGCCAGCGTGGGAATCTTCGTCTTCCTGTCGGCGTGGAACCAGTTCCTGTGGCCGCTGCTGATCACCGACACCCCGCAGATGCAGACCCTGCAGATCGGCCTGGCGTCCTTGAACGACGCCGAAGCTGCCGACCCTGGACTCATCCTGGCCGGCGTGACGCTGGCCCTGATCCCGACCGCGGCCCTGGTGGCATTCGGACAGCGGTTCCTGGTGCGCGGCCTGACCGCCGGCGCGCTCCGATAGCTCACGAACAGATCGTGAACACCCCTATGGTGAAAGGTGAAGCAATGAAGCCGACCTACCTGAGGCTGGCCCTCGCCGGCGTGGCCGCGACTGCGCTGGCGGTGACCGCAGGCTGCAGTGGTGGCAGCTCCGGCGGCTCGTCCAACGCGAACGCCAGCGCCCCGGCCTCGGACGCCCTCGCCAAGGCGGGCAACGTCACCGTCACGTTCTGGCATGCGATGAAGGGCAACAATGCGGACGCGCTCAATGCGCTGGTGGCCAAGTTCAACGCCGCCGAGAACGGCAAGATCACGGTCAAGCCGGTGTTCCAGGGCAGCTACGACGACACCGTGACCAAGTACAAGGCGGCCGTGCAGGCCAAGCAGACGCCGTCGTTGATCCAGGTTTACGACGTCGGCTCCGGCTTCCTCTCCGACTCCGGCCAGACCATCCCGGTGCAGTCCTTCGCCGATCAGGATCACTACAGCCTGGATGATCTGCAGCCGGCCATCAAGGGCTACTACTCCAAGAACGGCAAGCTGCAGTCGATGCCGTTCAACTCATCCGTGCCACTGCTGTACATCAACGCGACCGCGTTCAAGAAGGCCGGGCTGGACCCGACCAAGCCGCCGTCGACGCTGGATGAGATCCGCACCGACGCGTTGAAGTTGAAGGCATCGGGTGCCGTCAAGTACCCGTTCAACGCGGCCATCTACGGCTGGTATTTCGAGCAGATGACTGCCGAGGCCAACAAGACCTACTGCAACAACGACAACGGTCGCAGCGCACGGGCGGATGCGGTGACCTTCGACGACCCGGAGCAGGTGCAGTTCCTGACGTGGTGGAAGGGCATGCTGGCAGACGGCCTGGCAACCAACACCGGTCGCAACACCGATGATGCGCAGGCGGCCTTCAAGTCCGGCACGATCGGCATGGGCTTCGAATCGACCGGTGTGCTCGGTGGTTACATCACCGCCGCCGGCTCCAAGTTCCAGGTAGCCGCAGCGCCGTTCCCGAAGGTGCAGAGCTCGGACACCGGAGGCCCGATCATCGGGGGTGCCTCGTTGTGGATCGACGGACCGGGCCACTCGGCTGCCGAGCAGCGCGCGTCCTGGGAGTTCGTCAAGTTCCTGGCGCAGCCGGAGAATGTCGCCTACTGGCACACCAAGACCGGGTACTTCCCGATCACCAAGGCTGCCCTGAACGAGGCGGACGACAAGGCCTGGGTCGCGCAGAAGCCGCAGTTCCAGACCGCCATCGACGAGCTGGCCGCCTCGCCTTCCACCGTAGCCACCCAGGGTTGCCTGCTCGGCAGCCTGCCGCAGGTGCGGGCGCTGGTGGAGACCGCGATCGAGTCCGTGTTGACCTCCGGCAAGGACCCGAAGGCTGCTCTGGACGACGCGGCCAGCCAGGCCAAGGCGATCATCTCCAAGTACACCGCCGCCGCCCCGAAATAACCCCTCCCTCCCCCTCCCCGCATTGTGCGGCCGCAAAGGACGCAGAAACACCACTTCTGGCGTCCTTTCAGGCCGCAC
>DATAKO010000118.1:0-17389 GCA_036261575.1 Jatrophihabitans sp. | reverse complement strand
TCCTCGCCGCCGGGCCGGCCGCCTGGACCGAGGTGCGCGCCGCGATCACGTCCTGGCTCACCGAGAACCGCTTCCGCAGCACGGTGGAGCCGATGCTGCGCCCGCTGGCCGAGGCGCACCCGGTACTGCCGTTCACGGTCGCCGACTACGTCGACTTCTACGCATCGGAGCACCATGCCGGCAACGTGGGCGCCATCTTCCGGCCCGGCTCGGACCCGCTCACGCCGAACTGGAAGCACTTGCCGATCGGCTACCACGGCCGCGCCGGCACGGTGGTGGTGAGCGGTACCGAGGTGCGCCGGCCGCGGGGGCAGCGCCGGGCGGGTGATGACATCACCTTCGGCCCGTCGACCCGGTTGGACATCGAGGCAGAGGTCGGCTTCGTGGTCGGCACCGGCGCCGATTCCCCCATTCCGGTAGGGGCGTTCGCCGAGCACGTGTTCGGCGTGGTGCTGCTCAACGACTGGTCTGCTCGCGACATCCAGGCGTGGGAGTACGTGCCGCTCGGCCCCTTCCTCGGAAAGTCGTTCGCCACCTCGATCTCGGCCTGGATCACGCCGTTGGCGGCCCTGGAGAGCGCCCGGGTGCCGGCGGTGGAACGTTCGCCGGAGCCGCTGCCCTACCTGCAGGAGCCCGAGCCGTCCTGGAATCTGGATCTTGCGATCGAGGTGTACCTCAACGGCGAGCTGATCTCCCGGCCGCCGTACCGGACGATGTACTGGACGCCGGCGCAGATGCTGGCCCATCTGACGGTGAACGGCGCAACCGCCCGGACCGGTGACCTGTTCGGTTCGGGCACGGTCAGCGGCCCGGAGCGTGACCAGCGGGGCAGCCTGCTGGAGCTGAGCTGGGGCGGCCAGCAACCGCTCGCAATCCCGGGCGGCCGGCAGGTCACCTTTCTGCAGGACGGCGACGAGGTGGTGCTGCGGGCAACTGCCCCTGGGCCGGGCGGCTGCCGGGTCGGCGTCGCGGAGGTGGCCGGCCGGATCGTGCCCGGGCAGCCCTGACCTGCCTCGTCGGAGCGCGAAGATCGTCGGGCCCGTTGGTTCGCCTTCCTGTTGCGCCTCGCAGGTCTTGCCGGGACGGTGCCTGGCAGTTCCACCTTGCGGTTGCGTCCGGCGAGGCCGGGCGATCCCGCGGGGGTGCGCGGCTGTCGGCTCTGCCAGGATGACGGCATGGTTCTGGAAGTTGCCCTCATCGATGTCCAGCCCGGGCACGAGACCGAGTTCGAGGCGGCCTTTCGGGAGGTCCGGCATGCGGTGGCCGACTCGCTCGGTTGCCGGAGCATGCGCATGACGCACGGGGTGGAGACGCCCACTCGGTTCGTGCTGCTCGTCGAATGGGATTCGATCGCTGACCACGAGGGCTTCCGAAACTCCGACCGGTTCGGCGTGTGGCGTGCCGGCATCGGTCCGCACTTCGCGCATCCGCCGCAGGTGGAACACTTCCTCGACGTCGACTGAGCGCGGCTCACGCCTGTCGGTACACGACCTCGATGAGGTTGCCCGCGGCGTCGGCGAACTGGGCGCCGAAGTAGTCGAGCTGGGCGTCCTCCCATTCCCGCGGCGGCTGGACCACCTCGGCGCCGGCTTCCATCGCTGCCACGTGCGCCGCCCGCACCGAGTCGCGTGAACGCACCAGCAAGGCGACGTGGCCACCGGTGCTGCTGACCGGGCCGGCCACCAGCCACAGCAGCGGCCGGCTGCCGGGATCGCCGAAGCCGACCGCGGCAACCTCCCCGGGATCGCCCTCTTCGGCCTCGGGGTCGGAGTACTCGACCGTGGAGTGCAGCCCGACCGAGCACAACAGCGGCTCATATACTGACCGACTGGCTTCGAAGTCGTCGGTGACGATGGTGACGTGGTCCAGAGACGCCGGCATACCTACATGCCTACCGGATGGAGACCCGAGCACGTGCAGGTACACCCCGAAGTAGCGGACGCCCTCGCCGAGAATCGCCCCGTGGTGGCGTTGGAGAGCACGATCATCAGCCACGGCCTGCCCCGGCCGGACAATCTGGAGATCGCGCGCCAGATCGAGCAGGCGGTGCGCGACGGCGGTGCGGTGCCCGCCACCATCGCGGTCGTGAACGGCCAGCCGCACATCGGGCTGGACGATGCGGCATTGTCCGCGATCGCCGGCCGCGAGGATGTGGTGAAGGTCAGCGTCCGCGACATCGCGACCGTGGCTGCCCGCGGCGGACTCGGCGCCACCACGGTCGCCTCCACCGCACACCTGGCGGCGCGGGCCGGCATCGCACTGTTCGCCACCGGAGGCCTGGGCGGCGTGCACCGCCAGGCGCGCGAATCGTGGGACGAATCGGCTGACCTGACCACCCTGTCCCGGACCCCGATCGTCGTGGTGTGCGCGGGCGTGAAGTCGATTCTCGACGTGGCGGCCACCCTGGAGCGGCTGGAAACGCTCAACGTCGGCGTGCTCGGCTACCGCACTGACGCCTTCCCCGGCTTCTACCGTGCCGACTCCGGCCACCGGCTGGACTGGCGGGTGGACTCGGCCGCCGAGGTGGCCGCCGTGATGCGGGTGCGACAGCAGCTGGGCACCGACCGCTACGGCATGGTGGTGGCGAATCCGATCCAGGCGGCCGACGAGCTGGATCGGGAACTGCATGACCGCACGCTGGAGGCCGGCCTGTCGGCGCTCGCCGAGGCCGGCGTCCGCGGCAAGGACGTCACGCCCTTCCTGCTCGAGTTCTTCCACCGCGAGACGCGCGGTGCGTCGTTGACCGCGAACGTCCAGCTGGTGCTGAACAACGCACGGGTGGCGGCTGAGATCGCCGCCGCGTACACCGGGGCGTGAAGCCGCCACCGGCCGGGCGGCTCATCTGCCTGGGCGACGTGATGCTCGACGTGCTGGCCCAGCTGCCAGGCCCACTGGCGACCGGCTCCGACACGCCGGCGCCGATCACTTTCTCACCCGGCGGTTCCGCGGCGAACACTGCCGCCTGGCTGGGCTGGCTGGGCACCCCGGTCACCTTCGTCGGCCGGATCGGGGATGACGCTTTCGGCGCCGAGGCGGTGGCCTCGCTTCGCCGGCTGGGTGTGCTGACCGCGGTCACCATCGACTTCGAGCGGCCCACCGGCGTGTGCCTGGTGCTGGTCAGCCCCGATGGTGAACGCACCATGGTTCCCTCGGCCGGCGCCAACTCGGGACTGGCCGCCGACGATGTGCTGACGTCGGTGACAGCCGAGGATCACCTGCACCTGTCGGGATATTCGCTGCTCAATCCGGAGTCTCGGCCGGCCGCGCTGGCGGCCCTCGCGGCAGCCGGTAGCTGCTCCGTCGACGCGGCCTCAGCGGCGCCGATCCGCGCTGCAGGCGCGGAACAGTTCCTGCAATGGCTGCCGGCCGGTGCGCTGGTGCTTGCCAACGCCGACGAGTTGGCGGCCCTCGGTGGCGACCCGGCCGCGCTGGTCCGGCGCGGCCTCACCTTGGTGGTGAAGGACGGGGCCGCCGGGGCGCGGCTGGCCGATCGGGACGGCATCCGAACGGTTGCCACCGCTGCGGTCCCGGTGCGCGATTCCACCGGTGCAGGCGACGCGTTCGCGGCCGGACTGCTTGCCGCGTGGTGGTCGGGTACGACGCTGCTCGACGCAGTCGCCGCGGGCAACGCCGCTGGCGCCCGGGCTCTGGCGACGGTGGGTGGCCGGCCGGCCTGAGCACGGGCCGGCGCCTCGTCAGCTCAGCCTGATGTGATCGGCGACGGCGCTGACCCGCACCCCGGCCGGGCTCGTGGTCAGGGTGGTGATGCGCAACCCGAACGGCAGCCCGGCCAACGAGAGCTTGCGGGCGAACACGCTGCTCAGCTCGTCGGTGACCGAGGACGGCACGCTCACGCCCACGCCCTGCACCGCCACCCGAACGTCGGAGAAGGCGAGCTGATCACCGCCGGGCACCGTGACCACAGCACTCACCGTGCCGGTCACCTGCTGGCCCAGCACCGTCACCGTCCGGGTGGCCTGCACCCGTCCGCCGGGGGCGTAGCTGAGCGGCACGCCGAGCACCTTGGCAAGCTGGTCGAAACCGATGGTCGCAGTACCCGTCGCGGTGTCCGCGGTGACACCGTGAAAGTTGTCGAACGTGCTCACGCCGGTGAGTCGGGCCTGAAACGAGGCCACCGTCACCGGCTGGCCGGCTGCACCTACGGTGATGTCAGAGCCACTGGCCTTGATTGCCTGGTAGTGGTTCCGCAGCACCTGGGTCAGAAAGGGAAACCCCTCGATCGTGACGTTCGGCTGGCGCGACAGGTGCTGCGATGACTGGATCTTGGCGGCGATCACGCGGTCGGCGACCGCTGCGCCGACCCGGTCCGCCGTGGCCAGCAGCAGCGCGAGCACCAGGACCACGATGATGAGGGCGCGGCCGCGGTGGCCGCGGCGCGCAGGTCTGGTGGCGGAGACGTAATCGGTCACTACCGGCACAACTCGCTTCCCTCAGCGGCGGCAGGCGCGTCGTCTGACGCGCCAGGCACGCCCAGCGTCGTGGCCCGGGTTCGGACCGTCCAGATCGGTACAACGCAGCCTCAGCGCGACTCGGCCATGCCACGCTGCCATCGCGACCTACGTTCTCACGATGCACCGTCGTGCGGCCGCGCCGACCGCGTGAGGCGATGGTCCCTTGACGTTACCCGTGACCGCGCAGCCTACGCCGGTGGACGGTCACCGCACGCCGGCGGCGTCCATCCCGCGAAGCTCCTTCTTCAGCTCTCCGATCTCGTCGCGCAGCCGCGCAGCCACCTCGAACTGCAGCTCACGCGCCGCGGCGAGCATCTGATCGTTGAGTTGCTGGATCAGGTCTGCCAGCTCCGCGCGCGGCATCGAGGCGACGTCCAGACCACCCTCGGCATGCGACCCGACGCCCACGACTCCGCCGCTGGGCAGGCCGCGGCCTGCCTTGCCGGGTGTCGGGGACTTGCCGCGAGATTGTGAGCGTCCCGAGCCGCCGACGGGAGCGGCCAGTAGGGCCTCGGTGTCCTCGGCTTCTCGGGCGAGCATCTCGGTGATGTCCGAGATCCGCTTCCGCAGCGGCTGCGGGTCGATCCCGTTCGCCTCGTTGTAGGCGATTTGGATGGCACGACGCCGGTTGGTCTCCTCGATCGCCTGCGCCATGGATCGGGTGATCGAGTCGGCGTACATGTGAACCTGACCCGAGACGTTGCGCGCAGCCCGGCCGATGGTCTGGATAAGGGACGTGCCCGAACGCAGGAAGCCCTCCTTGTCGGCGTCCAGGATTGCCACCAGCGAGACCTCGGGAAGGTCCAGCCCCTCGCGCAGCAGGTTGATGCCCACCAGGACGTCGAACTCGCCCATGCGCAGCTCTCGGAGCAGCTCCACGCGGCGCAGGGTGTCGACCTCCGAGTGCAGGTAGCGGACCCGGATGCCCAGCTCCAGCAGGTAATCGGTCAGGTCTTCGGCCATCTTCTTCGTGAGCGTGGTGACCAGCACCCGCTCGTTGCGCTCGGCCCGCAGCCGGATCTCGTGCACCAGATCGTCGATCTGGCCCTTCGTCGGTTTGACGATGACTTCGGGGTCGACCAGGCCGGTCGGGCGAATCACCTGCTCGACGTACTCGCCGTTCGTCTTTCCCAGCTCGTAATTGCCCGGGGTTGCGGACAGGTACACGGTTTGGCCGATGCGTTCTACGAACTCCTCGAACTTCAGCGGCCGGTTGTCCATTGCGCTCGGCAACCGGAAGCCGTGGTCGACCAGGGTCCGCTTGCGGGACATGTCGCCCTCGTACATTCCGCCGGTCTGCGGAACGGTCACGTGCGACTCGTCGATCACGAGCAGAAAGTCGTCGGGGAAGTAATCGAGCAGGCAGTTCGGCGCGGAGCCCGGGCTGCGACCGTCGATGTGCAGGGAGTAGTTCTCGATGCCGGAACAGAAGCCGACCTGACGCATCATCTCGATGTCGTAGCTGGTTCGCATCTGCAGACGCTGCGCCTCCAGCAGCTTGTTCTGGTTCTTCAGTTCGGTGAGCCGCTGTTCGAGTTCATGCTCGATACCGCGAATGGCCCGCTCCATGCGCTCCGGGCCCGCTGCGTAGTGCGTGGCGGGAAAGATGAAGACCTCTTCCACCTCGCGCACGACCTCGCCGGTGAGCGGATGCAGGTAGTACAGCCGCTCGATCTCGTCGCCGAACATCTCGACGCGGATGGCCAACTCCTCGTACACCGGGAAGATCTCCACCGTATCGCCGCGGACCCGGAAGGTGCCGCGGGTGAACGCCAGATCATTGCGTGCGTACTGCACCCCGACCAGGCCGCGCAGGATGGTCTCCCGTTCGATCTGTTGCCCGGTCCGCAAGCGCACCGAACGGTCGACGTACTCCTGCGGGGTACCCAGGCCGTAGATGCAGGACACCGTGGCCACCACGACCACGTCGCGCCGGGTGAGCAACGACATCGTCGCCGAGTGCCGCAGCCGCTCGACCTCGGAGTTGATCGCCGAGTCCTTCTCGATGTAGGTGTCCGTTTGCGGCACGTACGCTTCGGGCTGGTAGTAGTCGTAGTAGCTGACGAAGTACTCCACCGCGTTGTTCGGCAGCATCTCGCGCAGCTCGTTGGCCAGCTGCGCCGCCAGGGTCTTGTTCGGCGCCATGATGAGCGTGGGTCGCTGCAGCCGCTCGATCAGCCAGGCGGTGGTCGCGGACTTTCCGGTGCCGGTGGCACCGAGCAGCACCACGTCCTTCTCGCCGGACCGGATGCGCTTCTCCAGCGCCTCGATGGCCGCGGGCTGATCGCCGGACGGCTCGTACTCACTGATGACCTCGAACTTGCCCGTCGAGGGGACGATGTCGCTCTTCACCCGCATGGCCTCCAGCGTACGAGCCACCACCGACAACCAGCCCGCGATCACCGCGCCGATCGGGCTACCCGCGCCGAGCGGGCCAAGCTGGTGATCGTGGTCAGCCCCAGCACGGCCACGATGACCACCAGCGACAACCAGGTAGGCAACTGCGGCACCGAGTCCACCGGCCGGCCGCCATTGAGCCAGGGCACGCTGTTCTCGTGCAGCGCGTGCAGCACCAACTTGACGCCGATGAAGCCGAGCAGCACCGACAGGCCCAGGCTCAGGTAGACCAGCCGCTGCAGCAGGCCACCCAGCAGGAAGTACAGCTGGCGCAGGCCCATCAGGGCGAACAGGTTGGCGGTCAGTACTAGATACGGCTCCTCGGTGAGACCGTAGATCGCGGGAATGGAGTCGAGGGCGAAGAGCAGGTCCGTGCTTGCCAGTGCGGCCACGACCAGGAGCATCGGCGTCATCAGCCGGCGGCCGCCACGCCGCACGACCAGCCGAGTGCCCACGAAACCGTCGGTGACCGGCAGCCGCCAGCGCAACCACCGCACGAGCCTGCCCTCGGACCCGCTCGCCGGGCCGGGCGCGGCATGCCTGCGGTAGTCGCGAGCCAGCTTGACCGCGGTGTAGATCAGGAAGGCCCCGAACAGGTAGAAGGTCCAGGCGAAGGTGGCGATCGCTGCGGCGCCGACGGCGATGAAGGCACCCCGCAGCAGCAGGGCCAGCACGATGCCGATCAGCAAGGCTGACTGCTGCAGCGGCCGGGGCACATCCAGCCTGGCCATGATGATCAGGAAGACGAAGAGGTTGTCGATGGACAGCGAATACTCGGTCAACCAGCCCGCGAAGAACTCGGTGCCGTAGCCCGTGCCGCTGGACGTCCAGACCACGGCACCGAAAGACACTGCGGCTACGAGGTAGCCGGCGAGCCACAGCGAACACTCGCGCATCGACGGTTCGTGCGGGCGTCGACCGACAACGACGACATCCAGCAACAGCACCACGACGGCGACAGCGATGGTGCTCACCCACACCCAGGACGGGACAGACACGATGACAGACCTCCGGCTCGGCCGAGCTCGTGACCGGGTGGTCACGAGCTTGCGCCGAAGGTCTCACCCGTCCGGATCGCGGACCGACATCCCGGGATCGCCTGATGACACCGGTGATCCGTGATGACGAGATGTCGTGGCGGGGCTACTCCCCCTCGTCCGCTGCGACGTTACCGGCCGGGCCTGTGTACCGGCTCAGCCTTTGCGCCATTGCGCGGCCCGAGACGACGCGGATTCAGCCTCAAACACGTCGTTTCGGGCCGCACAATGCGGATACCGAGGAGGGAGAGGGGTCAGCCCGCGATCGCTTCCAGCGTCACGGTCATCGTGGCACCCGTGGCGACCTTGTAACTGAGCACGTCGCCGGGCCGGGCGCCGAGCAGGACCGAACCGAGCGGGCTGGTCGGAGTGATCACCTGGACACCGCCACTGGACTGCTCCACCAGGCCGATCACGTAGTCGGAGGTGTCCTCGTCATCCTCGAAGCGGATCGTCACCATGCTGCCGATCTCGGCCACGCCGGCACCGGCGTCGGCAGCATCGGGCGCCTGCAGCTGCACCTGCAGCGCGGCGATCTTGGCGTCGAGTTCACCCAGTCGTACCAGGGCTTCGACGTTTCCGGCGTGGTCGGCCGCGTCGCCCGCGCCGCCGGCCGGAATGGCCTCGATCGCGGTCTGGGCGCGCTGTACCTCGAGGTCCGCAAGCCGGGCTGACAGCGCAGCCCGCGCCGACTTCGACAGGGAGGGCATCAACATCGTGGTCACGGCTGGTTCCTTTTTCTCGTTCTAGTTCGGGGGTGGTGAAGCGGCCTTGAGTCCTGTGCAACTCCGCACGCTGCGGTTTCGTTCCCGTCGCCGGTGTCGGATTGGATCGGTCTCAGCTGACCCATATCCACCACCCGTGACTGCACACAGCATCGGCGGTCGTGCGGGATTATTAACCCCGAACCTGCGGTCTAAACCGGTTGCTGGCCGAATCCTCAGTTACGGGCGCAGATCACACAGCCGGAGCAGTGGAAAGTCGGGCGAGCGCGACTAAACGCGAGATCGCGCGCCGGTACTTCTTGCGGTACCCCCCGGCCAGCATCTCTGCGGTGAACAGCTCGTCCAGCGGCACCCCGGACGCGGCCAGCGGGATCTGCCGGTCATAGAGCCGGTCCGCCAGCACCACCAGTCGTAGCGCCACATTCTGATCCGGCGCCGGCACCAGACCGGTCAGGCCGACCTCGGTCACCCCCTGCACCAACGCGCCGTAGCGGGAGGGGTGTAGCGATGCCAGGTGGTCCAGCAGCGCGGGGAATTCGTCCAGCGTGGCACCGGGTCGCTCGGCTGCAGCGTGCACCTGAGCAGGGCTCGGCGGCGGAGGTGGTTCGGGCAGCCCGCGGTGCCGGAAGTCAGGGCCGTCCACCCGGACCGTGTCGAACCGGGCCGCCATCGCCTGGATCTCGCGGAGAAAGTCCTCGGCGGCGAACCGTTCCTCGCCGAGCCGGTCCGGCAGCGTGTTCGAGGTGGCCGCGAAGCGGACGCCCGCCCCGTCCAGCCGGGCCAGCAGTGTCGAGACCAGTACCGTGTCGCCGGGATCGTCCAGCTCGAACTCGTCAATTGCCAGCAGCCGCAAAGTGGACAGCCGGTCCACCAGCTGGGCGAAGCCGAGCAGCCCGGCCAGCTGGGTCAGTTCCACAAAGGTGGCGTACGCCTTCGGGCCGTCCACCGCATGCCAGAGCGAGGCGAGCAGGTGCGTCTTGCCAACACCGAAGCCGCCGTCCAGGTAGATGCCGGCCGGCCCGTCCGCTCGCCTGCCGGCGCGCCGGAAGAGGCCGGGCCGCGGGGCTGGCCGGTTCACCCCGTCGGCGAACGACCGGACGGCGCTGAGCGCCGCCGACTGGCTCGGCTCGGCCGGATCCGGCCGGTAGCTGTCGAAGCGGACGTCGGTGAACAGGGGCGGGGGGACGAGCCCCTCGATCAACGCCTGCGCGGACACCTCCGGGCGTCGGTCGATGAGGCGGTCGGGCACGGCTGTCACAGTAGCTGTGCTGAGATGGAGGCATGCACCTGCTGCTCCCCCGCCCCGGCGCCCCCACGTCCGATGCCGAGGTCGATGTGCACGCGCATTACGCGGCCGGCTGGCTCCAGGAGGAGGCGGTGCGGGTCAACTTCATCAGCAGCGCCGACGGTGCCGCGGCCGCGGACGGGCTGTCCCGGCAGCTGCAGACCCCCGGTGACAACACGGTGTTCGCGGCCCTGCGCGACCTCGCCGACGTCATCCTGGTCGGTGCCGCCACCGCGACCGCAGAGGGCTACCGGCCATCGGTACCCGGCGCGCGGCGGCAGCGGCTGCGCAGCGAGTTCGGGTTGCCGCCGGCCCCGGCCATAGCGGTGGTATCCGGGCAGCTGAACCTCGAGCTGGACGCACCGCTCTACACCGAGGCCAGCCTGGCCCCGACCATCGTGATCACCGGCTCTGCGGCACCGGTGGCGCGGCGCAACGACATCATCGACCTCGCCGGCAGCCGGTCCAGCCTGCAACTGCTGCAGGTCGACTCGGACGCCTCCGGCGGCGTCGACTTCGCAGCGGCGGTTGCCGCGCTGCGTGCACAAGGGTTTCGCCACATCCTGTGCGAGGGCGGCCCGCGGCTGTTCGCCGCCGGTGTGGCAGCAGGCGCAATCGACGAGCTGTGCGTGTCCTACTCACCGAAGTTGATCGGACCGGGCGCCCCGCGCATCGTCGCGGGCTCGGCATGGCCCGCGGCCGTCGATCTCGAGCTGACCGGTTTGCTGGCCGAGGACGGCGCGCTGTTCGCTCGCTACCGGCTGCCGCGCTCGCACTGACCTCTACGCCCACGCTCCGACGAGCCGGTGGGCTTCACTGATCCGGCCGCGCGCCGATGGACAGGCGTGCGCACATGCAGGCAGACGTTACGGTGACGGGTGTGTTGACCCTCCCCGCCGTCGACGCCGCCGTGCAGCCGGCCCCGGCGCGGGCGGGCCGGCCGTTGGTCGGCCTCGGCTGGGGTGCGCTGATGGGCGCCGTCGTGTTGGCGGTGAGCCTGGTCCGCAACCGCTGGGCGTTCACCGAGCGGGTCTACGAGCATGGCGATGCCGCACTGAACTCGATCTGGGTGCAGAACAGCCACCACCAACTGCTGCTCACCGGGCCGGTATCGCGGGTCGGCTTCCCCCATCCAGGGCCGGCGTACCTGTACGTGCTGTCGGGTGGTCAGGCCCTCTTCCACGACTGGCTGCCGCTGACCGCCAGCGCCTACGGCGCGCAGTTCCTCGGCGATGCGGTGCTGCAGGCAGTGGTGTTCGGGATCCTGGCGCACGTGCTGTACCGGCTTACCGGATCGGCGACGGCGACTGCTGCGGGTGCCGGCGTCGTGTTCTGGTTCGCCGCCACCCACCAGCTGATCGGCCAGACCTGGCTGCCGAACCTCTACATCGGCGCGTTCGCCCTGCTGCTTGCCGCGGCGATCGCGGTCGCCGCCGGTCGCACCGCGCAGCTGCCGTCGCTGGTGTTCGCCAGTGGGGTGCTGGTGCACGGGCACGTGGCGTTCATCCTGTTCGTGGGGCTGACCTGGTTGGCGGTGACGGCCGGCTGGCTGCTGGCACACCGGTCTCACTGGTCGGCGCAGCTGCGACTGGCCCGCGGCAGCGGCCGGCTGGCCGCCGGCATCCTGCTGCTGTTCCTGGCGCCGATGGTGGCGGAGGTAGCGCTGCACTACCCCGGTCCGTGGCCGGACTACCTGCACTACCAGGGCGCGCCAGGTGGGCAG
Source organism: Jatrophihabitans sp. (assembly GCA_036261575.1). Lineage (GTDB taxonomy): Bacteria > Actinomycetota > Actinomycetes > Mycobacteriales > Jatrophihabitantaceae > Jatrophihabitans_A. The sequence continues at coordinate 5,750 of DATAKO010000118.1, read as the reverse complement.
CCGCTGGCTGAGTCGCTGACGTTCTTCGGCCACTTCTGGACGATCAGCTACTCCCCCAGCGTGACCATCCTCGCGGTGTTCGCCGCCGCCACGGCACTGCTGCTGGAACAGGACCGCCGCCGGCTGCGGGTGTTCCTCACCGGCTACCTGATGCTGCTGCTGCAGACTGCTGTCTTCCTGTACTACATCCAGCACGGCATCGACGAGCTGAGCCCGGTGAACTACTACACCGGCTGGTTCTACCAGGCGGTCCCACTGTTCCTGCTCGTGCTGCCCGCCCTGCACCTGACCGTGCTCGCCGAGCAAACCCGGCTCCGGGCCGGCGTGCTGCGCTCGGTGGTCGGAGCGGTCGCGGTGGCGCTGCTGGTGGCCGGCGGTCTGACGCCCAGCCTGACCGAGCCGGACCAGAACAACCCGGCGGTACCGCGGGCCCTCGCCGCGCTGCAGGCCGTATCGGACCACCGCGGTGAGCCGATCGTGCTGCGCTTCGAGCGCGGTGAGTCCTCGTTCGTGGCCGCGATCCTGGCCGAGGCCCGGCGCTCGGACGTGGCCATCTGCCTGGCGGATCCGTTCTGGCGCAAGCTGTTCACCAGCGCTTCGATGTGCCGCAGCACCAGCGGGCACTGGCCTGTCGCCAGCGTCAACCCGAAGGACTTCCACGGCAAGGGCAGCGTCATCTGGCGCGATGCCGATCACGTGCTGTTCGCCGGCAGCGTGCCCAATCTGCCGCCGTCGCCGCGCTGAGGCAGCCGGCGCCTCGTGCGCGCACCGCCCGGGCAGCTAACCACCCAGGCCGGGCACGATGTCCTGAAGCGCGAAGGTCAGCGGCTGCTCCAGCTGCTCGTAGGTGCACGAGCGCGGGCTGCGGTCATCCCGCCAGCGCACGAAGTGGGCCAGATGGCGGAACCGGGTGCCTTCCATGTGCTCGTACTTGACCTCGAGCACGCGCTCCGGCCGCAGCGGCACGAATGACAGGTCCTTGGTGGCGTTCCAGCGACTCACGTTTCCGGGCAGCCGCTGGCCCTGGTGGGCCTCTGCCTCGGCCCACTGCTGCCAGGGATGCTCAGCGCCCTCCGGCAGCAGCAGCGGTGCCAGCTCATCGACCAGTTCGGCCCGTCGCTTCGCGGTGAACGCGCCCACCACGCCGACGTGCTGCAGCTTGCCGTCGTCGTTGTAGAGCCCGAGTAGCAGCGAGCCGATCAGCGGTTGGCGCTCGGTGGACGTCTTGTGCCAGCGGAAGCCCGCCAGCACGCAGTCGGCGGTCCGGGTGTGCTTGATCTTGAACATCACCCGCTTGTCCGGCTGGTAGGTGATCGTCAGTGGCTTGGCGATGACACCGTCCAGGTGCGCACCCTCGAGCTCGACGAACCACCTCTGCGCCAGTTGCTCGTCGGTGGTGGTCGGGGTCAGGTGGATCGGTGGGCGTGCCTGTGCCAGGGCGCCTTCGAGCGCGGCCCGCCGCTCCGCGAACGGCCGTCCGGTCAGGTCCTCGTCATCCAGCGCGAGCAGGTCGAAGGCGATGAAGGAGGCCGGCGTGCGCTCGGCGAGCAGGTTCACCCTGGATGATGCCGGGTGGATGCGCTGCTGCAGCGCCTCGAAATCCAGGCCACCCGGCGTCGCGATGACGATCTCACCGTCGATCACGCACCCTTGGCGAGAACGGGCTCGTGACGGTGCGGGACACTGAGCCGATGAAGCTTCCCGTCATGCCACCCGTCGCGCCGATGCTGGCCAAGTCGGTCCCGACAATCCCACCTGGCGCTTCATATGAGCCCAAGTGGGATGGATTTCGTTGTATATGTTTTCGAGACGGCGATGACGTCGAGTTCGGCAGTCGCAACGAGAAACCCATGACCCGTTACTTCCCGGAGCTCATTGAGGCCGTCAGGGCTGAACTGCCCGACCGATGCGTTCTCGACGGCGAGATCGTCATTGCCGGTGAGGCTGGTCTCAACTTCGATGCGCTCCAGCAGCGCATCCACCCTGCCAACTCGCGCGTCACGATGCTGGCCGAGCAGACGCCAGCTTCGTTCATCGCCTTCGACCTGCTCGCTCTCGGCGACGAGGACTACACCGGGCGTCCATTCGCCGAGCGCCGAGCAGCTCTTGAGGGCGCTTTAGCCGAGGCGCGAGCGCCCATCCACGTCACCCCAGCCACCACCGACCTCGACCTCGCCAGTCGTTGGTTCGTCGAACTCGAGGGTGCGCATCTCGACGGCGTGATCGCGAAGCCGCTCGACGGCACCTACCAGCCCGACAAGCGCGTCATGTTCAAGATCAAGCACGTCCGCACCGCCGACTGCGTGCTCGCCGGGTTCCGCTGGCACAAGACATCTACCGAGGCGCGACCGTTGGTCGGATCTTTGCTACTTGGCCTGTTCAACAATGATGAGAAGCTGCAGCACGTCGGCGTCGTCGGCGCCTTCACCGTAAAGCGCCGCGCTGAGCTGGTCGACGAACTCGCGCTGCTGCTGGTCGGCGAGGGGGACGACCACCCCTGGCAGGAGTGGGCCAACGCCGAAAGACACCAGAGTCAGCGGCTCCCGGGCAACGTGAGCCGATGGAACGCAACCAAAGATCTGTCGTTCGTGCCGCTGCGCCCCGAGCGGGTTGTGGAGGTCAAGTACGAGCACATGGAGGGCAACCGGTTCCGGCACCTCGCCCACTTCGTCCGCTGGCGCGATGACCGCACGCCCGAGTCCTGCACCTATGAACAGCTCGAACAACCGCTCACCTATGCGCTCACTGACATCATCGCCGGGTTGGGCGCACATCACTAAAGGGCTGCAAAAAGACCACGCTATTTGCCTGATTTCACACCCTTGCGTAGATCGGGGCAAGACTTAGATCCGTTTGGGCACATCGGATCCCCTTTTTGCCCTACGATCAGCCAGCGTGAGGGTGGGCAGGCCACCTCGCGTCGTAATCGTTGGAGGACGTGTCGATGCCTGAGTTCGACCTCATATCCTGCCGGACCGCATTGTCCGACACTGTGGCTCGAATGCTGGCGCGAGGAGCGAAGGCAGAGCTTGTCGATTTCGTCGACCCATCGGCATTCATCGGCGAGGAGGCGATCGACGCGCGGAAATTGATCGACCGTGCACGCGCGGAGACCAGCACGGCGCGGAGATCTGGCCAGCCGAACCCGCTGGTCTTGCGAAACGGTATCGACGGGCCGGGCTGCAAGTGGTGGCTAGATCTTCGAAAAAGCGCGATCGCTCTACACCCGCTCTATGAAGCTGGGCGCTGGCAACTTATGGGTGACGGCGTCACCATGGATGATATCTCGCGTCCCTTTCCATGGGGCGCAACCCCTGCGCGCGAACTCTCAGCTCTAGTGGGCGATGACGCCGCTCATCGAGCCATCGCAAAGTACGAGGCTTTTCTCAACGTCCCTGTCGCAGACGCACCCCTGACGTTCATGCGAGGGTGCCTGGATGCCGCGGCGATCCGGTCTCGTGCGGCAGCTGCAGCGTTCCTAGTCGGTGAGCGGCTAGAACGTTGGAGTGACGAGCCGGTCCGGATGGCTAGCCTTGCTTGCGGGGCGGCCAAGCCGATCGCCCGCATGGCCGCCGAAATCGCTGAGCGCGGCCTTGCCGTCGAACGCCTCACTCTACTGGACAGGGACCCTCTCGCCTTGGCGGCCGGTCGTGCAGTTGCCGAGGCCTCAGCGCCAGACGTGCGCGTCGAGGTGGTGCTCTCCGACCTGCTCGTAATCGCTGAAATGCGGGCCATCGACTTGCTCTCGGTGCTTGGCGGTCAGCGTCAAGACGTTGTTGAGATGCTTGGCCTCTTCGAGTATCTGCCCGATCTGCTCGCAATCGACCTGTTGCGGCGTGCCGGGGCTGCTCTGCGGGAAAATGGGCTTATCGTCTTCGCGAACATGCTCACGCCCCGTCCCGAGCAGGACGTCTTCAGCGATGTCATTCAATGGCCCGCGGTTATCCAACGCAGCATGGACGAGGTCTTGGACCTAGTCGAAGCTGCCGGCTATCCGCCCCATTCGGTGTCGATCATCGTCCCCGAGGGCGAGTTGATCTACCAGATCGTACTCATCGATACGAGCGTCTGACGCCTCTCAACGTTGAGCGTGGACATAACCGACCTCTCCCAGGGCTTCATCTCGGCAATCCGAATTGGCGGCCCCGTGGCGGCCGCCGCCGGAGCGCTGGCGCTTGCGACCGGACAGGCAACGGCGTCGGGTCGCGCACGAATACTCCTCGCAATTACGGGTCTTTCCGGCACGTCCCGAGCGCGACCGTGGCAGCGCGCGCTGGTGACAGCCATCGTTCCAGCGTTAGCCGTCAGCGTTTTGACGGTCGCGCTTGCGCTCGAGCAGGAGGTACGGGAAGGACCCAACCGCGTCATCGACCAGCTTGCTGCGCCTGCGGAGAAGGCGGGTGGAGTCGCGTGGATCTTTCAGCAGGGCACGTCCCACTTCATGGACGACAGCCGACTTCCCGACGCCAGCCAGTTGGCCGACCAACCCCCAGCAGGCGTCACGCCGATCTGGTCCGAACTCGCGATCGTGCAAACCGGATCTCAAGCTGACAGCGGCCTACTGTTCGCGCCAAAGGACATCACAGGGCAGCCACCCTTCTCGCCGATCGTCCGGAGCGGCTCTCAGTGCACGATGCGGTCGGGCCGATGCGCGCTGACCGCCACCCAGGCGGTGACCGACGCCGGGTTTGCGCCTATCGGCGCAACCATCAGAGTCCGCGGGCGGTCCTTAACCGTCGTCGCCCACACAAGCGAACCAGTCAGCCTGCTGAACCGAACCGTAGTGTTCGTCTCACCCGCTGTATTCATCGAACCAGACGGGACGATGAGCCAGCCCTACGGGTTCATCGTTGCCGGTCAGCATGCTCTTGACCGAGCGCACTCGCTCGCGCGAGAGCTGCCTAACAGCGAGGTGCTCAGCGAAGAACAGTTGCGGTCGGAGAACAGTAGATTCTGGGCTGGTAACGGAACGCCGCTGTTGCTACTTGTCATCGCTCTCAGTTCATTGTTCGCCGCGACGTCCATGTATGCCGCGCGGCGCGCATCGCAGGAACAGGCACGTGTGGCGATCGGAACGTTGCGCGCGATCGGCCTCACCCCCGGTCGTGCAAGCATGGTTGACCTAACCCGTGCAATCGTCATCGCAACCGCTGCAGCACTCATCGCCTGGCCGGTCGCGATCGCGCTCGTCACGGCTGCCAATGCCGCGATCCTCGGCTTCCATGCGAGCGTCAGCTTCCCGCTGGTCGTCGCCGCCCTAGGTGTCGTGGTTGCCTCGGATGCTGTCGGCACCCTCGTCTTGTGGAATCGGTTGCGCGCCGCGTCTGTGGTCGAGGCGATCAATGGGACCTGACACCGACGCGGAGCTCATTTCCGCGCACAACCTCCGTCGAACCTACGGCTCAAGCAAGACGGGCCGAGTGACAGCCGTGGACGGCGTCGACCTGTCCATTGGCAGGCCCGGGCTCTACGCTATCGTGGGTAAGTCTGGCTCAGGCAAATCTACACTGCTCCAGCTCCTCGCCGGCCTGGACCGCCCGACCTTCGGTTCAGTCACATACCGCGGCTCCAATCTTGCGAAGCTGTCTGAGCAACAACGCACGCAGCTACGACGGTCCGACTTCGGCTTCGTCTTCCAGCGATTTAACCTGATTCCCACCCTGTGCGGCCGTGACAACGTCACGCTGCCAACAACCCTGGCCGGCGGCAAGCTCGACCACTCGAAGGTTGACGAGCTCTTCGGCTGGCTC
>DATAKO010000137.1:0-27682 GCA_036261575.1 Jatrophihabitans sp. | reverse complement strand
CTATGGCTGGGCCTTCACCGGCTTCCTGATCACCAGCATCGTCGGCATGGTGGTGTCCGGCCTGCGTACCGATCGCCGCGGGCCGCGGCTGCCGCTGCTGCTGGGACTGAGCCTGTTCGTGGCCGGGCTGGTGCTGGCCGCAGCGGCCGGCGCCATGTGGGTTCTGATCGCGGCGCGAGTGGTGCAGGGCCTGGCGGTCGGGCTGCTGATCACCGCGATCTACGTCGTGATGGGGGAGGTCTATCCCGATCAGGTGCGGCCCCGGATGTTCGCGGCGCTGTCCACTTCCTGGATCGTGCCGGGCCTGGTCGGCCCGATCCTGGCCGGTTGGGTGACCCAGCAGCTGTCCTGGCGCTGGGTGTTCGGCGGCCTGGCCCCGATCGCGGCGGCCAGCGGGCTGATGCTGGTGCCCGCCGTGCGTCGGCTGCGCAGCGGCGCGCACACCCAGGAACTCGGACCCGGCCTGTCCCGGGTGGGGTTCGCGGTGCTCACCGCGCTCGGCATCGCGGCCGTTGCCGAGGTGGGCCAGCGGCAGAGCCCGGCGACCGTGGCAATCGCGGTGCTGGGACTGGCGGCCATGCTCTACGGGCTGCACCGGCTGTTGCCCGCCGGCACGGCGAGGTTCGCACCGGGAGTACCGGCCGCGATCGCCTACCGGGGCGTGCTGGCGGCCACCTGGGTCGGTATGGAAGTGCTGGTTCCGCTCACCCTCACCGTGCAGCGGCACTATTCACCTACGATGGCCGGCCTGCCGCTGCTGCTGACAGCGCTCACCTGGGCCGGGGCATCGCAGATCCAGGGCCGCTCGCCGCACGTCGGCAAATCGAGCTTCGTGCGCGTCGGTCTGGCGTTGTTCGGCGTGGGCGGCCTGGGCATGGCGCTGGTCGCACTGCGCACGGTGCCGGGCTGGTTCGCCTACCTGGTCTGGCCGGTCGCCGGCGCGGGCGCCGGCTTCGCCCTCACCGCTGTCAGCGTGGCGGTGCTGGAATACACCACTGATGTGGACCGCGGCTCGGACTCGTCCTCGCTGCAGCTGGCCGACTCCTCGATGTCGGCTGTCAGCGCGGCGTTCTCGGGGGCGCTGGTAGCGCTGTCGGCCAACGGCACGATGAGCTATGCGCACGGGCTGGGTACCGCCTTCGCGGTGATGGCGCTGATCGCGCTGCTGGCGATAATCCGGGCCGGCCGGCTGCGTCCCGGTCCCGGCCGTCCGGTGAGCGCCGAGGCGGCGGCGCGCTCCCACGTAAGCTCGTGAAGCGATGACCTACCTCGACCACGCCGCAACCACCCCGATGTTTCCGGAGGTGGTCGCCGCCATGGCCGCTGCCATGGCGCGGGTCGGCAACCCGTCCTCGCTGCACACCTCGGGACGCGCCGCCCGGCGGGTGGTGGAGGAGTCTCGGGAGCAGGTGGCCGCGGCGCTGGAGGCGCGGCCGTCAGAGGTGATCTTCACCAGCGGTGGCACCGAGTCGGACAATCTCGCGATCAAGGGCATCTACCTGGCGCGGCGCGCCGCCGACGCCCGTCGACGGCGGGTGCTGGTCAGCGCGGTGGAACACCACGCGGTGCTCGATTCGGCCGAGTGGCTGGCCGCGCACGAGGGCGCGGAGCTGGTGCCGATACCCGTGGACCGGTACGGCCAGGTACGCCCGGAGACGCTGCGGGAACTCATCGAGCTCGACCCAGACTCGGTCGCACTGGTCAGCGTGATGTGGGCGAACAACGAGGTCGGGACCGTCCAGCCGATCGCCGAGCTGGTGGCGGTTGCACACCTGCACGACATTCCCTTTCACAGCGACGCGGTGCAGGCCGCCGGGGTGCTGCCGGTCTCCTTCGCCCGCTCCGGCGTGGACGCTATGACCGTCACGGCGCACAAGTTGGGTGGCCCGTTCGGCGCGGGTGCGCTGCTGCTCGGCCGGGGGGTGCCGTGCACGCCGGTGCTGCATGGCGGCGGTCAGGAACGCGACGTTCGCTCGGGCACCATCGACACTCCCGGTGTGGTCGGCTTCGCCGCCGCGGTGCAGGCCGCGGTGGCGCGCAGGGACGAGCTGGTTGGCGAGCTGCGGCGGCTGCGTGACCTGCTGATCGAGGGGGTGCGGGAACGCGTCCCAGGCGTGGTCGTGAACGGCCATCCGGAACAGCGGCTACCCGGCAACGTCCACCTGTCCTTCCCGGGCTGCGAGGGCGACTCGCTGCTGATGCTGCTGGACGCCAAAGGAATCGAGTGCTCCACCGGCTCGGCGTGCACGGCCGGTGTCAGCCAGCCCTCGCACGTGCTGCTGGCGATGGGTGCCGACCAGCGGCGGGCGCGGGGATCGCTGCGACTCAGCCTCGGGCACACCACGACCGAGGCGGATGTGACGGCCGTGTTGGACGCGATCGGACCGGTGGTGGATCGGGCCCGACGGGCCGGGCTGGCCAGCGGCTGACCCGGTACCGCACCGGCGCGGCGCCTGCGCCGCAGCGGCCCGGGCCGATTCCCGGGGTAGGAAGGATGAGCGAGCATGAAGGTACTGGCCGCGATGAGCGGCGGGGTGGACTCGGCAGTTGCCGCGGCCCGCGCGGTGACAGCCGGCTGGGACGTCACCGGCGTGCACCTGGCCCTGTCCCGGCAGCCGGCCACACTGCGCAGCGGCGCGCGTGGTTGCTGCTCGGTCGAAGATGCCAGCGACGCGCGCCGTGCCGCGGACGTGTTGGGCATCCCGTTCTACGTCTGGGATTTCTCCGAACGCTTCCAGGCCGATGTCGTCGATGATTTCGTCTCCGAGTACGAGGCGGGTCGCACCCCGAATCCGTGCCTGCGCTGCAACGAGAAGATCAAGTTCAGCGCGCTGCTGGACCGGGCGCTGGCGCTCGGCTTCGATGCCGTCGTCACCGGACATCACGCGCGGCTGAGCGAGGGCGTGCTGTCGCGTTCGGTGGATCAGGCCAAGGACCAGTCCTACGTGCTTGCGGTGCTGACGCCTGAACAGTTGCGGCACGCGATCTTCCCGCTCGGTGATTCCACCAAGGACCAGGTTCGTGCCGAAGCCGCCGCACGCGGGCTCGCCGTTGCGGACAAGCCCGATTCCCACGACATCTGCTTCATCGCCGACGGCGACACCCAGGGTTTCTTGCGGCAGCGGCTGGGCTCGCGGACCGGCGACATCGTCGACGCCGACGGCACCGTCCTCGGCAGCCACGACGGGGCCTTCGGGTTCACCGTCGGCCAGCGGCGGGGGCTGAACCTGACCCGGCCGGCGGCCTCCGGACAGCCGCGTTACGTGCTGTCCATCCAGCCGGTCTCCAACACGGTGGTGGTCGGCAGCAAGGCTGACCTGCAGGTCGACCTCATCGAGGGTGCCCGGCCGGTGTGGAGCCAACCGGCGCCGGCCGACCGGTTCGACTGCTCGGTGCAGTTGCGGGCACACGGCATGGTCTCGGCGGCGACGGTGACGGTCGGTGACGAGGGCATCCAGGCCCGGCTGCACCAGCCCCAGGCGGGCGTGGCCGCGGGCCAGGCTCTGGTGCTCTACGACGGCGACCGGGTGCTCGGTTCGGCCACTATCGTCGCGGCCAGCCAAGCCGGCTCGGCTGCCGCGGCCGGCGCGCATGGCTGAGCCGTTCGGCTGGCCGCCGGGTGCCTTCACCGGCATCGGCTCGCTGCCCGGTACCGATCCGGCCGAGGCGATCCGGCTGGTGCTGGGCGAGGTGACAGAGCTGCCGTACCTGCCCGAGTTGCCCGCGCGCGGGGTGGGCGCGGACATGATCGGGCGAGCGGCGGCCGCACTGGTCGACCTGCCCGTCGAGTACCTGGTGCACGGCTGGACGCTGGCCAGCCATCCGGGCCGGGACCTAGGCCGGGCCAAGGATCATCTGGAGCGCGATCTCGACCAGCTGACCGAACTGGGGCAGGGGCTGCCCAGGCTGAAGCTGCAACTGGCCGGCCCGCTGACGATGGCGGCGAGCCTGGAATTGCCGAACCTGCACAAGGTGCTCACCGATCGCGGCGCGATGCGCGACCTGGCCGGCTCGCTGGCCGAGGGTGCCCGACAGCTGGTGGCGCAGGTGGAACTCCGGTTGCCCGGCTGCGCGGTGGTGCTGCAGCTGGACGAACCGGCGCTGCCCGCAGTGCTCTCCGGCCGGGTGCCGACGCCGTCCGGTTACGGCACGGTGCGCGCGCTGCCCGGCCCGCAAGCCGTGCCGCTGCTGGCCCAGGTGCTGGACGCGGTGCCGCCCGGGCGCCGGGTGGTGCACTGCTGCGCTCCCGGCCTCGACTGGTCGGTACTACGCGAGGCAGGTGCGGATGCGATCTCGATCGACGCGTCGCTGATCACCGACGGCCAGCTCGACGCGGTCGGTGAGCTGGTGGACGGCGGCGGCTCGCTGTGGCTCGGGGTGGTGCCCGGCACCGACGCCGAGCTCGATCAGGCCTCGGTCCGCCAGCAGGTGCGAACGCTCTGGCGCAAGCTCGGTTTCGAACCGTCCGAGCTCGCTCGCTCGGTGGTGCTGACGCCGGCCTGCGGCCTCGCCGGGGCGTCTTCGGGCTACGTGCGGCGCAGCATGGCGGTGCTGCGCGATGCCAGCAGGGCCAGCCTCGACGAGGCCTGAGGACCTGTCGGAGGGTGGCGGTAGTTTGGCCACCATGAGCGAATCCGAGCTCCCGGCCGGCACGGTGCACCCGGCTGGCACGGTGCACCCGGCCGGCACGGTGCACCCGGCCGGCACGGCAGCTGAGCCCGCCCCCGACGAGGCCCGGCAGCGGCATGCCGAGCTGTCCGAGTTGCTCACCGAGGCCTCCTACCGCTACTACGTCGCCGATGCGCCGACGATCTCCGATGCCGACTACGACCGCATGATGCGCGAGCTGGAGGCGCTCGAGGAGCAGTTCTCCGAGCTGCGCACGCCGGACTCGCCGAGCCAGAAGGTGGCCGGCACCGTGTCGTCGCAGTTCGCGCCGGTCGATCACCTGGAGCGCATGCTCTCACTCGACAACGCCTTCTCGGCCGAGGAGCTGCGGGCCTGGGCGGAGCGGATTCAGCGAGAGGTCGCCGAGCCGAGCTTCCTGTGCGAGCTCAAGGTGGACGGCCTGGCCATCGACCTGGTCTACGAGCGCGGTCGGCTGGCCCGCGGGGCCACCCGGGGCGACGGCCGCACGGGTGAGGATGTCACTGCCAACGTCCGCACCATCACGGTGATCCCCGATCGGCTGGACGGTGCCGACATTCCCGAGTTGCTCGAGGTCCGCGGCGAGGTCTATTTCCCGATCGAGGAGTTCGCCGCGCTCAACGCGGGCCTGGTGGCCGAGGGCAAGGCTCCCTATGCCAATCCGCGCAACACCGCATCAGGCTCGCTGCGGCAGAAGGATCCGCGGGTGACGGCCGCCCGCAAGCTGCGCATGGTGGTGCACGGTGTCGGCCGGGTCGAGGGCGGCCCCGAGGTGGCGACGCAATCCGACTGGTACGGCTGGCTGAAGCGATGGGGACTGCCCACCTCCGACCGGGTCAGGGTGCTCGGCTCGCTGGCGGAGGTGTCGGACTTCATCGGCTACTACGGCGAGCACCGACACGACGTCGAGCACGAGATCGACGGTGTCGTCATCAAAATCGATTCCCTCGCCCAGCAAAGGCAGTTGGGCTCCACCAGCCGGGCGCCGCGGTGGGCCATCGCCTACAAGTACCCGCCGGAGGAAGTGAATACCAAGCTGCTCGACATCCGGGTCAACGTGGGCCGCACCGGCCGGGTGACCCCCTACGGCGTGATGGAGCCGGTGTTCGTGGCCGGTTCGACGGTGGAGATGGCGACCCTGCACAACGCCAGCGAGGTTGTCCGCAAGGGCGTGCTGATCGGCGACACCGTGGTGCTGCGCAAAGCGGGAGATGTGATTCCCGAGATTCTCGGTCCGGTGGCCGAACTCCGTGACGGCTCGCAGCGGCCGTTCGTCATGCCGACCGAATGCCCCTCATGCGGTACCACGCTGGCGCCGCAGAAGGAGGGTGACGCCGACATCCGCTGCCCCAACACTCGTTCCTGCCCAGCCCAGCTGCGGGAGCGGTTGTTCCACGTCGCGGGTCGCGGCGCCTTCGACATCGAGGTGCTCGGCTACGAGGCGGCGACGGCGTTGCTGGATGCGGGCCTGGTCGAGGATGAGGGAGACGTCTTCGCGCTGACTGCCGAACAGCTGGCCCGATCGGCGTTCTTCACCCGCAAGGACGGCGAGCTGGCCGCCAATGCCCACAAGCTGCTGGACAATCTGGAGGCGGCCAAGACGCGCCCGCTCTGGCGAGTGCTGGTGGCGCTGTCCATCCGGCACGTCGGCCCGACCGCCGCACGGGCGCTGGCGGCCGAGTTCGGATCGGTGGATGCCATCGCAAACGCCGGCCTGGAGCAGCTCGCGGCCGTCGACGGAGTCGGCCTGACCATCGCCGAAGCGGTGCGGGACTGGTTCGCGGTGGACTGGCATCGGGCCATCGTGGCGAAGTGGCGCGCGGCCGGCGTCGTGCTGGAAGAGGAGCGCGATCCGGATTCCGGTCCCAAGCCGTTGGCCGGTCTGGCCATCGTGGTCACCGGCTCACTCGCCGGGTTCAACCGCGACGAGGCGGCGGAGGCGATCACCAGCCGGGGCGGCAAGGCGGCCGGCTCGGTGTCGAAGAAGACCGCCTTCGTCGTGGTCGGCGATTCACCCGGATCCAAGCATGCCAAGGCGGTCGAGCTGAAGATCCCGATCCTCGACGAGGAAGGCTTTCGCACCTTGCTCGCCGACGGGCCGGACGCGGCTCGTGCGGTGGCCCGCGTCGGCGATGAGCCGGCCTGAGCAAGCCGTGTCCACCGCGGGGGGACACCGGTTGGGGCGTTCCTTCGGCTGGCTGTGGTCGGCTTATGCGATCAGCACCGTCGGTACCTGGCTGGCCTTCGACGCATTCCCGCTGATCGCGATCCGGGTACTGCATGCCGGGCCGGCCCAGGTGTCGCTGCTGGCCGCGGCCGGGCTGGCGGTCGGCGCGCTGCTCGCGGTCCCGGTCGGCCCGTGGCTCGAGGCCCGGCCCAAGCGAATGGTCATGATCGCGATGGACCTGCTCAGGTTCGCGGCGATGCTCACCGTCCCCATCGGCTATGCCGTAGGTGGCCTCTCCTTCAGCCAGCTCGTCGTGGTCGCGGTCGTCGTCGGCGCAGCGGACATCACCTTCACCGCAGCATCCGGGGCTTACCTCAAGAGCCTGGTCCTGCCTACAGACCTGCTGGTCGCCAACGGTCGGTTCGAGTCCACCATGTGGACGGCCAGCATGCTCGGACCACCCCTGGGCGGGGCGCTGATCGGCGTGCTCGGACCGGTCGTCACGGTCTTGGCCAACGGCATCAGCTTCCTGCTGTCCGCACTCGGTCTGGGCGCGATCAGCGGCGCGGCCCCGGCCGGCGCTGCCCGACCCGCCCCGATCGCCGGGCAGGTTTTGGCCACTGCCGGCTGGTCGATCGGCTGGCGCTACCTGCTGCGCCACCCGCTGCTGCGGCCGCTGTTCGTCAACGTGCTGCTGGTGAACAGCTTGATCATGGCCGGCGCGCCGCTGCTGGCCGTGCTGATGCTGGGCCGGCTCGGCTTCGCCCCGTGGCAGTACGGGCTAGCGTTCGCGGTGCCCTGCCTGGGAGGTCTGCTCGGGTCACGGGCGGCCGCCGGTCTGGTGCGGCGGTACCAGCCGGATCGGGTGCTGCGGGCAGCGGGTACCGTGCGAGCCTGCTGGCCGCTCGGGCTTGTCCTGGTGCGCCCGGGCGCCGTCGGTCTCACCATCGTGATCGTGGTGGAACTCGGGCTCGTCACCAGCTGTGCGATCTTCAACCCGGTGGCTGCCACCACGCGGCTGCAGCTCGCTGCGCCCGAGGTCATCGCTCGCACGCTGGCCGCCTGGTCGGTCAGCACGAAGGCCGCCACCGCGCTGGCCACCGCCACCTGGGGTGGTCTGGCCGCGGTGCTCGGCCCGCGCGCGGCGCTCGGGCTGGCCGGGCTGGCGCTGCTGCTGACGCCGCTGGTGCTGCCGCGCCGCGCCGATCTTGCCGGTGTCCGGCAACCGCAACCTGCGTCCTCAGCCGGCGTGCGGTTCTGAGCCCAGCAGGGTGGGCGGCGCGCCGTCCAGGACGGTGGCGGCGATCGAAGCCAGGTGCGAGAGCCGGATGATCTCGCTGGCCAGCCAGCGCAGCGCCGGCCGGCCGAGCAGTACGGCGTCCCGCCCCAGTGGGACCACCGCGAGCTCGGTGTCGAGCGCCGCCCAGTCCACCGGCGCCCAGCTGCCATCGGCCGGCAGCGTACGAGGCGGCGACGGTGGCCACCACGGCACGTCGAGCTCGGTCAGCTCCGGTGCGGCCACGCTGCGACCCCGTACGCGTGCCGGTGCGGCTCCGCGCGGGGCCGCAAGCACCATCGCCCAGCCGGCCCGGAACAGCCGGCAGACGCCCTCGGCCAGCTCCGATGCCGCCTCGGCCGGATCGCTGGCCAGCTTCTCCAGCAACTCCAGCTCGCGGAACGGATCGATCACGCCGGCGTATGGGCGGATGGACTCGACCCGCACGCCGTCCACCGACGCCGCGGCCGACACCAGCGAGTCGGCCAGCCGGTCGGCCGGCAGCTCGACGACGAGATCGTCGGTGGCATGCCCGCCCGAGCGCTCGACGATGTCCACGCTGAGGATGTCGGCGCCGGCGTGCCCGAGCGCGGAGGCGACCGCACCCAGGGCACCAGGACGGTCGGGCAGCACGACCCGGATCAGGAAGGACACGCCGACAGTCTGCCAACCGCGGGTGTCCGCGCTGTTACACCGCGCCGTCCGCCCCCGGCAAACCCGTTCGCCCGGCCCCCTAGACTTGGGCACCGTGTCAGACGATCGCCCTGAAATCACCCGCGACGAGGTCGCGCACCTAGCCCGGTTGGCCCGGTTGGCCGTGACCGATGAGGAGCTGGACCTGTTCGCCGGCCAGCTTGACGTCATCCTCGGCTCCGTAGCTCGTATCCGTGAGGTCGCCGCGGCCGACATCCAACCCACCTCGCACGCGGTGCCGCTGCAGAACGTGCTGCGCGAGGACGTGGTGGTCCCGTCGTTGCCGCGCGAGCAGGTGCTGGCCGGCGCCCCCGCGGTGGAGGACGACCGGTTCCGGGTGCCGCAGATCCTGGGCGAGGAGGAGTAATGGCCGAGCTGTACCAACTCGACGCCAACGGCACCGCCGGTGTGCTCGCCCGCGGTGAGGCAAGCGCGGTCGAGATCGCGCAGGCCCACCTGGACCGGATCGAGCAGGTGGACCCGGCAGTGCAGGCGTTCCTGCACGTCGACACCGAGGGCGCACTGGCCGCCGCCCGCCGGGTGGACGAGCGCAAGGCCGCCGGTGAGCAGCTCGGTGCCCTGGCCGGGGTACCGCTGGCGATGAAGGACGTCGTGGTCACGCAGGGCCTGCCGACCACGTCCGGTTCGAAGATCCTCCAGGGCTGGCGCCCGCCGTACGACGCCACGATCACCCGCCGCATCAAGGACGCCGGCCTGGTGATGCTGGGCAAGACCAACATGGACGAGTTCGCGATGGGTTCGTCCACCGAGAACTCCGCCTACCAGATCACCCGCAACCCGTGGGACCTGTCGCGGGTGCCCGGTGGCTCGTCCGGCGGTTCCTCCGCCGCGGTGGCCGCCTTCGAGGCGCCGTTGTCCATCGGTACCGACACCGGCGGCTCCATCCGCCAGCCCGCCGCGGTCACCGGCATCGTCGGGCACAAGCCGACGTACGGCGCGGTCAGCAGGTACGGCCTGATCGCCTTCAGCTCGTCGCTGGATCAGGCGGGGCCGTTCGGCCGCACCGTCCTCGACACCGCGCTGCTGCACGAGGTGCTGGCCGGCCACGATCCGTGCGACTCCACCTCGATCCCGCAACCGGGCCCGGACGTGGTTGCCGCGGCCCGGCTCGGTGCCACCGGGGACCTGACCGGAGTCCGCGTCGGCGTCGTCAGCGAACTCACCGGTGCCGGCGGCGGATACCAGGACGGCGTGCTGGCCCGGTTCCGCGAGGCGGTGGACGTGCTGCAAGGCCTGGGCGCCGAGCTGGTAGAGGTTTCCTGTCCGCACTTCGACTACGCGCTCGCGGCCTACTACCTGATCGCGCCCAGCGAGTGCTCGTCCAACCTGGCGCGCTTCGATGCGGTCCGCTACGGCCTGCGGGCCGGCGATGACGGCTCCCGCTCGCTGGAGGACGTGATGTCCTTGACCCGCGAGCAGGGTTTCGGTCCGGAGGTGAAACGGCGCATCATGATCGGCACCTACGCGCTGTCCTCGGGCTACTACGACGCCTACTACGGCCAGGCGCAGAAGGTGCGCACGCTCATCGCCGGCGACTTCCGCCGTGCCTTCGAGCAGGCCGACGTGCTGGTTTCGCCCACGTCGCCCTTCGTGGCCTTCGGCATCGGGGAGCGGACCGCGGACCCGATGGCGATGTACGTCAACGACCTGTGCACGCTGCCCGCCTCGCTGGCCGGCACCCCCGCCATGTCGGTGCCGTGCGGGCTGTCCGACGAGACCGGCCCGGCGCTGCCGGTAGGGCTGCAGATCATGGCACCGGCGATGGCCGATGACCGCTGCTACCGCGTGGGCGCCGCGTTCGAGGCGGCCTTCACCGCAACGCACGGGCCCGCGCTGCAACACATACCCGAGCTGACCGAGCTGGCCGCAGCCATGGAGGGTGAGCGATGAGCACGCCGACCTACGAGCAGGCAACCGCGGCGTTCCAGCCGGTGTTCGGGCTGGAAACGCACGTGGAGCTGGGCACCAGGTCGAAGATGTTCTGCGGCTGCGACACCGAGTTCGGGGCCGAGCCGAACACGCATGTCTGCGCTGTCTGCCTGGGCCTGCCGGGCGCGCTGCCGGTGGTGAACTCCGCGGCGATCGAGTTCGCAATCCGGATCGGTCTGGCGCTGAACTGCTCCATCGCGTCGTGGTGCCGGTTCGCACGCAAGAACTACTTCTACCCGGACATGCCGAAGAACTTCCAGATCTCCCAGTACGACGAGCCGCTGTGTTTCGACGGCTATCTGGACGTGACGGTCGGTGACACCGACTACCGGATCGGCATCGAGCGGGTGCACCTGGAAGAGGACACCGGCAAGAACACCCACGTCGGTGGCGCGACCGGGCGCATCCACGGCGCCGAGTACTCCCTGGTGGACTTCAACCGGGCCGGCATCCCGCTGGTGGAGATCGTGACCAAGCCGGTGCCCGGCGCTGGTGCGCTCGCGCCGGAGGTGGCTCGGGCCTACGTGGCCGAGCTGCGCGACGTCCTGCGCGCGCTCGGGGTGTCGGACGTGAAGATGGAGCAGGGCTCGCTGCGTTGCGACGTCAACACCTCGTTGACCCCGACCGGTGCCAGCGAGTGGGGCACCCGCACCGAGACCAAGAACGTCAACTCGCTGCGCAGCGTCGAGCGCGCCATGCGCTCGGAGATCATCCGGCAGGCCGAAATCCTGCAGGGTGGCGGCAAGATCAAGCAGGAAACCCGGCACTTCCAGGAGACCACCGGCACCACCCGGTCCGGGCGCAGCAAGGAAGAGGCCACCGACTACCGGTACTTCCCCGAACCGGATCTGGTGCCGCTGGCGCCAGCGGCGGAGTGGGTCGAGCAGATCCGGGCCGCGCTGCCCGAGCTGCCGGCAGCTCGGCGGGCCAGGCTGCAGCGAGAACTCAACCTGGCTCCGGCCGAGCTGCAGCAGCTGGCCAACGCGGGACTGGTGGATCGCTTCGCCGACACGGTTGCGGCCGGCGCGCCGGCCACCGAGGCGCGCAACTGGTGGCTGGGCTACCTGGCGCAAGAGGCGAACGCTCGCGAGATCGAGGCCGCGGACCTGCCGATCACGCCGGTGCAGGTTGCCCGGATCATCGAGCTCGTCTCGGCCGGCACGCTCTCGGCAGCCCTGGGCCGTCAGGTGGTGGACGGCGTGCTCGAGACCGGCGCCGAGCCGGACCAGGTGATGGCCGAGCGCAACCTGGCGCTGGTCTCGGACACCTCGGCGCTGACTGCGGCAGCCCAGCAGGCGATCGCCGACAACCCCGACGTGGCGGACAAGGTTCGCGGTGGCAAGTTGCCCGCCGTCGGCGCGCTGGTCGGCGCGGTCATGAAGGCGACCCGGGGCCAGGCGGACGCGGCTGCGGTGCGGGCGATCCTGCTGCAGGAGCTGGGCGTCGCGGAGTAACTGGATCGGTTCGCAAGCGAGCCGGCCGAGCAGCGCCGGCCCTGCCTCACAGCACCGAGCCCGCCCCGCCCACAGAGGTGAGCCGGATCACCCGGTCGTCGGCGGGCACCGGCGTGCCGTGCCCGTCCCGGTTGCGGGTGGTCAGCCAGATGGCGCCGTCCGTACCGAGCACCACGGTGCGCAACCGGCCGTACTTCTTGCTGACCGCAGCCTGGAAGTTGCCGATGCTGTTGCCCGTGCCGATCGGGGCGATGGCCAGTGCCTGACCGGTGGCGCTGGCGACCAGCAACTGGCCGCCACCCAGCGCGCAGCCGCCGGCACCGGCAAGGCTCGCCGGCAGGGTGGCCGTCGAGGAGGTCGCCGAGCTGTAGTCGGCCCCGGGACGTAGCTCCAGCACCCGATCCTGGCTCACCGCCAGCCGCGTGCCGCTGCGGGCATCCACGCACACACCGTCGACCTCGCTCAGGCCGCGGGCATACACCGGCGAGGACGGGTCCGGATTGTCCGGGGCCGGCTTGCCGATGTCGTCGGTGCGCAGCACCTTGCCGGCCAGGCTGCGAGGATCGGCTGCCAGCGCCGGGTTACCGGCGTCGCCCGTTCCGGTCAGCAGCGCGCCGGTGGCATCGAAGGCGATCCGGCCCACGTTGCCGGTGCGCCCGCGCGGAATGCCGCCGATGACCACCGACGGCGCTCCAGCGAGCGGGAAGTGCACCACCCGGTTGTCGGTGGCCGTCGTCAGGTAGGCGTAGATCAGCCCGTCCTCGGCGTAGCTGGGGGAGATGGCCAGATCGAGCAGGCCGCCGTCGCCGGAGCCGTCCACGCCCGCCAGCGTCTGCACCAGTTCGGGCGGCCGGCTGCCGTCGGCCTGGACGCGATAGATCCTGCCCGTCGTGCGCTCGGCCACCAGCGCGCTGCCGTCGGGCAGCACGACCAGGCCGGTCGGCTGATCCAACTTGCTGGCGACCACGGCCGGATCCGCCGTCGACGGGGCCGAGCTGTTCGGCGTCGTCCCGGGACCGCTGCCGCCGGGTGGGCTCGCGCCGAGTGACGGGGCCGGGATGCCCGGGTTGGGCAGCTGCGGGTTCGGGTCGTTGTTGCCGAAGAAGTTCGGCTGGGGTGAGAACGACCCGGTCGCGCCCGAGGCGCCCCCGGCGCACCCCGCCAGGATCAGGGCGGCAGCCAGCGATCCGGCCACGACTGCAACCGGGCGTAGCCGGCGCGCGATCAGCAGACGGACGGGCAGCATCCCGCCAGTCTGCCGAACGTCGCTGTGAGTTTCACGCCACCCGTCAAGATCTGCCGCGGCGTCGGGGGAGCTAGGTTGGCGTGGTGAGCCGTCTGTGCGTTGCCTCCACTGCCATCCGGGACCGCCTGCGACAGCTGCGACCGGATTCCGAACTGATCGCCGCGGCAGCCGTCTGGTCCGACATCGCACAGGTTCCCGCCGACGCCCGCGAGATCGAGTTCTGGGTGCCGCCGTTCCTCATCAGCGACCTGCAGCTGGCCCGCAACGCGGTGGCGGCGATGCCGCGGCTGGCGGTGGTGCAGACCCAGTCCGCCGGTGTCGACGCGGTGCTGCCGTTCATACCCGCCGGTGTGACCCTGTGTGACGGCCGGGGCGTGCACGGATCGGCCACCTCGGAGTGGGCGCTGACTGCGATGCTGTCGGTGCTGCGCGAGTTCCCGCGATTCCAGCGTGCCCAGGCCCAACACCGCTGGGATTACGCCGTCACCGACGAGCTGGCCGGCAAGCAGGTGCTCATCATCGGCGCCGGTGACGTCGGCCAGCAGCTGGCTCGACGGGTGCGCGCATGCGACGCCGAGGTGACCTTCGTGGCCCGTACCGCACGGCCCGGGGTGCACGCGGTAGCCGAGTTGCCGCAGCTGTTGCCGGGTGCCGATGTGGTGGTGCTGATCGTGCCCCGGACCAGCGAGACGATCGGGCTGGTCGATGCAGATTTCTTGGCACTGCTCAAGGACGGCGCGGTACTGGTGAACGCGGCGCGGGGACCGGTCGTGGTCACCGCCGACCTGGTCGCGCAGTTGCAGTCGGGGCGGCTGCGCGCGGCCGTCGACGTCACCGACCCGGAACCCCTGCCGGCCGATCATCCGCTCTGGAGCGCGCCGAACCTGCTGCTGACGCCGCACATCGGCGGCTCCGTGCTCGGTCTGACCGACCGTTTCGTCGCCCTGCTGGCTGCCCAGCTGGGCCGGTTCGAGCGCGGCGAGCCGCTGCAGAACGTGGTCGACGGGGAGTACTGATCGCGCCGGTGCTCAGCCGAGTTCGGGAATGCGGCCCCCGGCGGCGCGGATCAGCGGATCGAGTCTGGTGCTGCGCACACAGGGCAAACGCACCTGCGTGCCATCGAGGGACACTGCGTAGACGGCACCCGACTCGGCCAGTCGCAGCCCGCGCAGCTCGGCCCAGGCCACCCGCTCGCTGCCGACCAGCGCCCGCGCGCGCAAGCCGCCCTCGTCGATGATGGTTGCGGTGCGGCCGACGTAGAGCGCGCCGGCCAGCGGGACCAGGTACACCAGCAGCGCCCATGGCGAGTGCACGGCCGCAGTGACACACAACGCCACGAAGGCCACGATGAGGTATGCCGACGCCGGCTGTTTCAGCACCGTTCGGCGCAGCTCCGTCATGGTTGTGCAGCCTAAGTCGTAGGCTCCACGACGTGAGCACCGACAGCGGTTCGAGTAAGCCAGCACACCGCAAGCCGCATTCGCACGTCGTCACCGACGGCATCGAGCGCGCCGCCGCGCGCGGCATGCTCCGCGCGGTGGGCATGGGCGATGACGACTGGCGCAAGCCCCAGGTGGGCATCGCCTCGTCGTGGAACGAGATCACACCCTGCAACCTGTCGCTGGCCAGGCTCGCCAAGCGAGCCAAGGACGGGGTCCGCGGTGCGGACGGCTTCCCGCTGGAATTCGGGACGATCTCGGTCTCCGACGGCATCTCGATGGGTCACTCCGGGATGCACTACTCGCTGGTCTCGCGTGAGGTCATCGCCGACTCGGTCGAGACGGTGTTCCGGGCCGAGCAGCTGGACGGCGCGGTGCTGCTGGCCGGTTGCGACAAGTCCCTGCCCGGCATGCTGATGGCTGCGGCCCGGCTCGACGTGGCGGCGGTCTTCCTCTATGCAGGCTCCACGCTGCCTGGGCGGTTGAACGGCAACGACGTGACGATCATCGATGCCTTCGAGGCCGTCGGAGCCTGCCTGGCCGGCCGGATCAGCCGCGAGGAGCTGACCGAGGTGGAGAAGGCGATCTGCCCAGGGGAGGGGGCCTGCGGCGGGATGTACACCGCCAACACCATGGCCGCGGCCGCCGAGGCGCTGGGCATGTCGCTGACCGGGTCGGCCGCGCCGCCCGCGCCGGATTCGCGCCGGGACGCCTACGCCGAGCGCTCCGGTGAGGCAGTGGTGCACCTCATCGATCGCGGTATCACCGCCCGCACCATCTTGACCCGACAGGCATTCGAGAACGCGATCACCGTGGTGATGGCGCTCGGTGGCTCGACCAACGCCGTGCTGCACCTGCTCGCGATCGCCAACGAGGCCGGAGTGCCGCTGCAGCTTGCCGACTTCAACCGGATCGGTGACCGGGTCCCGCACCTGGGCGACCTGAAGCCGTTCGGCCGCTACGTCATGACCGACGTCGACCGGATCGGGGGCATCCCGGTGGTGATGAAGGCGCTGCTCGACGAGGGACTGCTGCACGGTGACGCGCTGACCGTGAGCGGCCGGACGCTGGCCGAGAACCTTGCCGAGCTCGCCCCGCCGGCACCCGACGGCCAGGTGATCAGGTCACTGCAGCAGCCCATCCACCGCACCGGCGGCCTGACCATCCTGCACGGCAGCCTGGCGCCGGAGGGCGCAGTGGTGAAGACGGCCGGTTTCGACAGCGCGGTGTTCACCGGCACCGCGCGGGTCTTCGACCGGGA
Source organism: Jatrophihabitans sp. (assembly GCA_036261575.1). Classification (GTDB taxonomy): domain Bacteria; phylum Actinomycetota; class Actinomycetes; order Mycobacteriales; family Jatrophihabitantaceae; genus Jatrophihabitans_A. The sequence goes on along the minus strand of DATAKO010000137.1, from coordinate 11,549 downwards.
GCAGGCCGCGATGGACGCGGTGGCCGCCGGTTCGCTGCGCGCCGGCGACGTGGTGGTGATCCGGTACGAGGGACCCAAGGGCGGCCCAGGCATGCGCGAGATGCTGGCCATCACTGCTGCCATCAAGGGCGCGGGCCTCGGCCGGGACGTGCTGCTGCTCACCGACGGCCGCTTCTCCGGCGGCACCACTGGCTTGTGCATCGGGCACGTCGCGCCGGAAGCGACCGTAGGGGGCCCGATCGCGCTTGTTGCCGACGGCGATCAGATCACGGTGGACATCGCCCAGCGGCGGATCGACGTCGCGGTGTCGGCAGAGGAGTTCGAGCGCCGTCGCGCGGTCTGGCAACCGGTGCCGCCGGCGATCACCACTGGGGTGCTCGGCAAGTACGTCAAGCTGGTCACCTCGGCGGCCGAAGGTGCCGTCTGCCGCTGATCAGGGCTGGTAGCCGCTGAAGTCCTCGGTGAGCCAGAGCCGGCCGTGCGCTGCATCGAGATAGACGTCGATGCCGACCGCGGTGACCGATCGCGACAGGATGTTGCGCTTGTGCGCGTCGTCCGGCGCGGTTTCGGCATACATCTGGGACTCGATCGCCAGCGCGCCGGCCGCGGTCCGGTCGGTGGTCCAGGCGATGTTCTCCGCCGCAAAGGTCCAGCTCACCCCGGCCGCGGTCTCCCGGGCGCCGAGCCCGGCTTCGCCTGGCACCTGGTGGGACAGCGTGTCGCTGGCCGCCATCGCCAGGTTGTGCCGGTGCGCCGACAGCTGCAGGTTGCCGCTCCAGCTCAGCGCCGCAAGCGCGTGCGCGGTCCGGGCCTGGTTGACCGCCTGGAACACCGCCTGCGCCCACTGATCGGCCGGAGTGCTGTCAGCGCTGCGGGCAGCGGGCGCACCGGCCGCGAAACCTGCGCCCGGCGAGGCAGGAACCGCGCTGGAACCGGCCGGCAGCGCAGCGGCCGCCGTGCTCGGCGTGGGGCCGACGGGGACCGTGCTGGACGGTGCCGGCGGCGTGGCAGCGGCCACCCCGATGTGCGGCAGCGAGGTCGGTGTCGCGCGCACCGCCCGATCGGTGTTGACCCGCGATGGCAGGACGCTGCGGGCGGTGCTGGTCAGGCTGCTGGGTCGCAGCACGGCACCGGCGATCTCGGTGGGCTCGACCGGTCCGGATCCGATGCTGATCGCCACCGCGCCCACGCCGGTGAGCAGCACGCATGCGGCCGCCAGGCCGAGCGCGGGCGCCAGTCGCGGGGACACGCACGGCATCCTGCCACACCGAGCGGTGTCAGGCCCGGGCTCGCAGAGCGCACGCCCGGCCGGGCCTGCCACGAGTGGAATCCCTGCGCACCGCCCTCGTTCTCCTGCGTTCCTACTATGTGGGATTCAAGTCCCGCATTGTTGTCAGCGGCTCGGTCTCGGGGGTAGGGTTCCGTCCGTGCGTCAGCTCGTACTCATCGATTAGCGCGTCCGCGGCGGGGGATCTCCGCCCGCAGACGCGCAGACCCTTCGTGCACCCGCACGGAGGGTTTTTTAGTGGGTTTTTAGTGGGTGTCTCAGCCGTTTCCGGTGAGGTCTCCAGTCGGTTCCACCAGCAGGTTCGTCAAAAAGTTCGTCAAGCGGCAGGTCCAGCGGTTGCGCAGCACCGCAGGTCAAGAAGGGAACGCGGCATGACCGGGTCCAACTACTCCGAGGCCGTGACTGGTGCCCAGTCACTCGTGCGATCGCTCGAAGAGGTCGGCGCGGGCGTGGTATTCGGCATTCCCGGCGGTGCCATCCTGCCCGCTTACGACCCGCTCTTCGACTCCAAGCGCGTCCGGCACGTGCTGGTTCGGCACGAGCAGGGCGCCGGTCACGCAGCGGAAGGCTATGCCCAGGTGACCGGCAAGGTCGGGGTCTGCATGGCAACCTCCGGGCCGGGCGCGACGAACCTGGTCACGCCCATCTCCGACGCCTACATGGACTCGGTGCCGATGGTTGCCATCACCGGCCAGGTCGCGCTCGGCTCGATCGGGACGGACGCGTTCCAGGAAGCCGACATCTCCGGAATCACACTCCCGATCACCAAGCACAACTTCCTGGTGCAGCGTGCCGAAGACATCCCGCGCACCATCGCCGAGGCCTTTCACCTGGCGCTCAGCGGCCGTCCCGGACCGGTGCTGGTGGACATCCCGAAGGACGTGCTGCAGGCCTCCACCCGCTTCAGTTGGCCGCCCGTGCTCGACCTGCCCGGCTATCGCCCGGTGCTCAAGCCGCACGGCAAGCAGATCCGTGAAGCCGCCCGGTTGATCGCCGCAGCTGAACGACCGGTCCTCTACGTCGGCGGGGGCGTGCTGAAGGCCCACGCGACGCGGGAACTGCGTCAGCTCGCCGAGCTGACCGGCATCCCGGTGGTCACCACCCTGATGGCTCGCGGTGCCTTCCCGGATTCGCACAAGCAGCACCTGGGTATGCCCGGCATGCACGGCTCGGTGGCGGCCGTGACAGCGCTGCAGCGGGCTGACCTGCTCATCGCGCTGGGCACCCGCTTCGACGACCGGGTCACCGGCAAGCTGGACTCGTTCGCCCCGCAGGCGCTGGTGATCCATGCTGACATCGACCCGGCGGAGATCGGCAAGAACCGGGTCGCCGAGGTGCCGATCGTCGGGGATGCCCGGGAGGTGATCCGCGAGCTGATCCCGGCCGTGCAGGCCGAGTACGCCGCCGGCAACCGTGCCGACCTCAGCGCCTGGTGGGCCCGCGCCGACAGCTGGCGCACCACCTACCCGCTCGGCTACGACGAGCCGGCCGACGGCAGCCTGTCGCCGCAGTACGTCATCCAGCGGCTGGGCCAGCTCACCGGGCCGGACACGGTGTTCGCCGCCGGTGTCGGGCAACACCAGATGTGGGCGGCTCAGTTCATCTCGTATGAGAATCCCTATACCTGGCTCAACTCCGGCGGTGCCGGCACCATGGGCTATTCCGTGCCCGCCGCGATGGGTGCCAAGGTGGGTGCGCCGGACAAGCTGGTGTGGGCGATCGACGGTGACGGCTGCTTCCAGATGACCAACCAGGAGCTGGCCACCTGCGCCATCGAGAACATCCCGATCAAGGTGGCCGTCATCAACAACGGCAACCTGGGCATGGTTCGGCAGTGGCAGACGCTCTTCTACGAGGGTCGCTACTCCCAGACCGAATTGGGCACCCACTCCCGTCCGGACGCCGCCGAGTTGAACGGGGCCAGGCCGCGGATTCCTGACTTCGTGAAGCTGTCCGAGGCGCTCGGCTGCGTCGGCCTGCGCTGCGAGAGCAAGGACGAGGTCGATGCGGTGATCGAGAAGGCGATGTCGATCAACGATCAGCCCGTCGTGGTCGACTTCACCGTCGGCAAGGACGCGATGGTGTGGCCGATGGTCGCCGCCGGCACGTCCAACGACGACATCCTGGCCGCCCGTGACGTGCGGCCTGACTTCGGCGAGGCCCTGTGAGCCGGCCGGTGCTGACACCGGTCGCGTTTCCTTCGATGTCGAAAGGTGGTTGCGCATCGTGAGCGTGCATACCCTGTCCGTCCTGGTCGAGAACAAGCCCGGCGTGCTGGCTCGGGTCTCCGGCCTGTTCAGCCGCCGCGGGTTCAACATCGAGTCCCTCGCCGTCGGCCCGACCGAGCACCCGGAGATCAGCCGGATCACCATCCTGGTGTCGGTGGAGGGCAACGCGCTGGAGCAGGTGACCAAGCAACTGAACAAGCTGATCAACGTGCTCAAGATCGTCGAGCTCGAACCGGATGCGGCGGTGCAGCGCGAGCTGTTGCTGGCCAAGGTTCGGGCAGACGACTCCAACCGCAGTGCGATCGTCGACATCGTCGGGCTGTTCAACGCCAAGGTGGTCGACGTCAGCCCCGAGGCGCTGACCATCGAGATGGTGGGGCCGCCGGCCAAGCTCGAAGCGATGATCAAGATGCTCGAGCCGTTCGGCATACGCGAGATGGTCCAGTCGGGCATGGTCGCGCTCGGTCGCGGGCCCCGGTCGATGACCCAGGCCGCGTTGCGCGCGGTGGAGCGTGCGGCCGGCTGAGGCGCTGGCGCCGGGCGGCACCGGCTGCTCGGCCCGAGGATGTTCTACCCAACAAGTTCGAATCGAGAAGAGGGATCACCCCAGATGGCCGTAGAGATGTACTACGACGATGACGCCGACCTGTCGATCGTGCAGGGGCGCAAGGTTGCCGTGCTCGGCTTCGGTAGCCAGGGCCACGCGCACGCGCTGAGTCTGCGCGATTCCGGCGTGGACGTGCGGATCGGGCTGCCGGAGGGGTCGAAGAGCCGGGCCAAGGCCGCCGAGCAGGGGCTGCGGGTGCTGTCGCCGGGTGAGGCGGCGGCGGAGGCCGACCTGATCATGATCCTGGCCCCGGACCACAAGCAGCGCCAGCTCTACACCGAGTCGGTCGAGCCGAACCTCCACGACGGCGACGCGCTGTTCTTCGGGCACGGCTTCAACATCAGGTTCGGCTACATCAAGCCACCGGCCGGCGTCGACGTGGCAATGGTCGCGCCGAAGGGGCCGGGCCATCTGGTGCGTCGGCAGTTCGTCGACGGCAAGGGGGTGCCGGTTCTGGTCGCGGTGGAGCAGGATGCTTCGGGCCAGGCGCTGGCGCTCGCGCTCTCCTACGCCAAGGCCATCGGCGGTACCCGGGCCGGAGCGATTGCCACGACCTTCAAGGAGGAAACCGAAACCGACCTGTTCGGTGAGCAGGCGGTGCTGTGCGGTGGCACCTCCCAGCTCGTCCAGTACGGCTTCGAGGTGTTGACCGAAGCCGGCTACGAGCCGGAGATCGCCTACTTCGAATGCCTGCACGAGCTGAAGCTCATCGTCGACCTGATGTACGAGGGCGGCATCGCCAAGCAGCGCTGGTCGATCTCGGACACCGCCGAGTACGGCGACTACGTGTCCGGCCCGCGGGTGATCGATCCGCATGTCAAGGAGAACATGAAGCAGGTATTGAGCGAGATCCAGGACGGCTCGTTCGCCGCCCGCTTCATCGCCGATCAGGACGCCGGCGCCCCGGAGTTCAAGGCGTTGCGGGCCAAGGGGGAGGCGCACCCCATCGAGGAGACCGGCAAGCACCTGCGCGGCCTGATGAGCTGGGTGAACTCGGACGCCGACAGCGACTACGTCGAGGGCACCGCAGCCCGATGAGCTCCGGTCTGAACCTGGCCGTGGTGCCGGGGGACGGCATCGGGGTCGAGGTCACCGAGCAAGCCGTGCAGGTGTTGCAGGCCGTGCTTCCCGGGGTCTCCACCACCGAGTACGACCTCGGCGCCCGGCTGTATCACCGCACCGGTGAGACCCTGCCCGACTCGGTGCTGGCCGAACTGCGGCAGCAGGACGCGATTCTGCTGGGCGCGATCGGCGACCCGAGCGTGCCCAGCGGCGTGCTGGAGCGAGGACTGCTGCTGCGGCTGCGGTTCGAGCTCGATCACTACGTCAACCTGCGGCCGTCCCGGCTCTACCCGGGTGTCGCCACGCCGCTGGCCGGCGACCCGGAGATCGACTTCGTGGTCTACCGGGAAGGCACCGAGGGGCCCTACGCCGGCAACGGCGGCCGGCTGCGGGGCGGTACACCCCACGAGGTGGCCACCGAGGTGAGCCTGAACACCGCGTTCGGCGTCGAGCGGGTCGTCCGCGCAGCCTTCGAGGCGGCGGCGCGGCGGCAGCGCAAGCAGCTGACGCTGGTGCACAAGACCAACGTGCTCGTGCATGCCGGCGGCCTGTGGTCGCGGGTCGTGGCAGAGGTCGCCCGCGACTTCCCACAGGTAGCCGTCGGCTATCAACATGTGGACGCGGCCACGATTCACCTGGTGACCGATCCTGGCCGGTTCGACGTGATCGTCACCGACAACCTGTTCGGCGACATCCTGACCGACCTGGCAGCGGCGGTATCCGGCGGGATCGGTCTGGCGGCGAGCGGCAACGTCAACCCGGCCCGCACCACACCCTCGATGTTCGAACCGGTGCATGGCTCGGCCCCGGACATCGCCGGTCAGGGCAAGGCGGACCCGACCGCCGCGATCCTGTCTGTGTCGATGTTGCTTGCCCATCTGGATCATGCCGAGGCTGCGGCCCGGGTGGAGGCCGCGGTGGCCGCGGACCTGGCCGCCCGGGATCCGCAGCAGCCGGGCAGCACCGCCCAGATCGGGGAGCGGATCGCGGCCGGCCTCTGACCGCAACCAGCGCGGAACTCAGCAGGTGTCCGTGACCGGCGCGGAACTGGTGGCCAGTGCCGCAGGGTGCCCGTACGGCACGCCTGCCAGCCGGCCGACCAGGTAGCCCAGCCCGGCCAGTACCTGGCCGGGCTGCGGTACCGGCACCGAGGCAGGCAGGCAGAGCTCCACCTCGCACCCGAGCAGCAGGCCGCGGACGAGCGTGAACGGGTCGCCGGTGGCTAGGTTGCGCCGACATTCGGCCGAGGCCACCACGGCAGCCAGCCGGCAGAAGGCGTCGGCTTCCGCTTGCTCGCCCCAGGGTCCGTAGGACAGCAACGAGCCACCGGCAAGGCGCAGCCCCTCGGGTGTGCTGTCGGCCTGCAGCAGCGACGCAGCCGAGTTCTCGAAATCTCTCGCGTCGGCGAACAGCTGCAGGTCGATGCCGAGAACCACCAGGTTGGCAGCTGCCCGCGGCATGAGCTTCGCGTGCTGCAACCAGCGATGCTGCTCCGGTGCGAAGGTCAGTGCCGTCAGCTGCTGACCCGTGCCGTCCTGCAGCAGGGCGTAGGCGACCGACGGATTCCACATCGTGCACTCTGCGAGCTGGCAGCTGGTGCCGCCGGCGAAGGAGGGCAGCAGGTCGAGCCGGTCACCGTCGCGGGAGGCGAAGATCAGCCGGGCGCCGCTCGGATCCTGCCAGACCTGGACCAGATCGGCGCCGATGCGCCCCGCCAGGCTGGCGTAGGGCTCGATCCGGTCGAGAAGCGAGATCACCTCCTCCACCGTGCCGTAGTTGATGCCGATGCAGGACAGGGTGGAGTTCATGGCTGCGAACGCTAGCGAAATCGGGCATATGACATCTGACTTGTCCACAGCCGGCGGCCGGGCCATGCACAGTGGCCGGCGGCCCTGGCTTCAGCTGCGGGGCAGGGAGCTGATCGCGCAGCTCTGGGTGCACTGGCCGCAGTCGGAGCCGCAGCTGCCGCCGACCTCCAGTGCGGCCGCGTCCAGCCTCGCCTCGTAACGGTCGCGCCTGGCCGAGCGGGACAGACCCTGCGACACGCCCAGCAAGACCAGGGCGATCAGCCCGATCGCCACGCCGACGAGATGGCCTGCCAGCGAGGCTGCGCGCCAGCCGAGCAGCGCTCCGGCGATCAGCAGCAGGGCGCCGACCGGCGCGATCAGCACCGCCAGGAACTGCCGCTGGCGCGGCGGCACTGCCGTCAGGTTGGAACTCACGAATACCAGTATCCGTGACGCAGCCCGGGAAACCGAGCCGGGTAGCCTCGACCTCGTGCGTATCGCGAGATTTGTTGCTGGTGGCGGGATCGCCTGGGGCGTGGTGGAAGGGCCGGCCGAGGCCGGCGCCAATCCGCCGTTCGATTCGCTGACGGTGGCGGCCATCAAGGACCATCCGATGGGCCCGATCGAGTTCACCGGCGATCGCTTCGCCATCAGCGACGTGCGGCTGCTGGCGCCGATTCTGCCCAGCAAGGTGCTGGCCGTCGGGCGCAACTACGCCGCGCATGCCGCCGAGATGGGCAACGACGTGCCGCCGCGCCCGCTGATCTTCCTCAAGCCGTCGACCTCGGTCATCGGTACCTTCGACACCATCCGGCTGCCGGCCGATTCACAACAGGTCGAGCATGAGGCCGAACTCGCCATCATCGTCGGCAAGGTCGCCAAGGACGTGCCGCGGGACAAGGCGATGGACGTGGTGTTCGGCTACACCTGCGCCAACGACGTGACGGCGCGTGACCAGCAGCGCGAGGACGTCCAGTTCACCCGGTCGAAGGGCTACGACTCGTTCTGCCCGATCGGTCCGTGGATCGAGACGAACTTCGACCCCAGCGCGGTGCGGGTGCGCTGCCTGGTCAACGGTCAGGTGAAGCAGGACGGCAACACCAGCGACATGATCTTCGACGTCGCGACCATCATCTCGTTCATGTCGCACGTGATGACGCTGGTCCCCGGCGACGTGATCCTCACCGGCACTCCGGAAGGTGTCGGCCGGATCGCGGACGGGGATTCGGTGACGGTGGCAATCGACGGCATCGGCGAGCTGACGAACCCGGTCCGGGGCTGAGCGCAGTGACTGCGATGACCAACTCTGATCGTCCGGTGCGAGTTCGGTTCTGCCCGTCACCGACGGGCAATCCGCACGTGGGGCTGCTGCGGACCTGCCTGTTCAACTGGGCCTTCGCCCGGCACACCGGGGGCACCTTCGTCTTCCGGATCGAGGATACCGACGCGGCTCGGGACAGCCAGGAGTCCTACGAGATGCTGCTGGACACGCTGCGCTGGTTCGGGATGAGCTGGGACGAGGGTCCCGAGATCGGCGGCCCGTACGGGCCCTACCGGCAGAGTGAGCGGCGCGACATCTACGCCGACGTGGCGAGCAGGTTGCTGGCCTCCGGTCATGCGTACGAGTCCTTCTCCAGTAGCGAGGAGATCGAGGCGCGGCATCGCGCAGCCGGCCGGGACGTCAAGCTGGGCTACGACAACTATGACCGCGACCTGAGCGAGCAGCAGAAGCAGGCGTTTCGGGCTGAGGGCCGCCAGCCGGTGCTTCGTTTGCGGATGCCGGACACCGACCTCAGCTGGCACGACATGGTCCGCGGCGAGATCACCTTCGCTGCCGGTACCGTGCCCGACTTCGTCATCGTGCGGGGCAATGGCGACCCGCTGTACACCCTGGTCAACCCGATCGACGACGCGATGATGCGGATCAGCCATGTGCTGCGGGGCGAGGACCTGCTGCCCTCCACGCCGCGCCAGATCGCGCTCTACCAGGCCCTCATCGACATCGACGTGGCCGAGTTCGTGCCGGAGTTCGGCCACCTGCCCTACGTGATGGGGCAGGGCAACAAGAAGCTGTCCAAGCGCGACCCGCAGGCCTCCATCTACACCTACCGCGACGGCGGCTACCTGCCGGAGGGGTTGCTGAACTACCTGGCGCTGCTCGGCTGGTCGATCGCGGAGGACCGCGACGTGTTCTCGATGGCCGAGATGGTGGCCGCCTTCGACGGGCACCGGATCTCGGTCAACCCGGCCCGCTTCGACGAGAAGAAGTGTCTGGCGATCAACGCCAGCCACGTCCGGCTGCTGGCACCGGGTGAGTTCGCGCAGCGGTTGGAACAGTTCCTGGCCGCGGCCGGCCTGGTCAGCACGCGTCCGACCGCCGAGCAGGCCTACCTGATCGCCGAGGCCGCACCGCTGGTGCAGGAGCGGGTGCAGACGCTGCGCGAGGCTGCGGAGATGCTTCGCTTCCTGTTCGTAGCTGCTGACGAGCTGGAGCTGGACGACACCGCGGTAGCCAAGAACCTCGGCCCGGACGGCCAGCGCGTGCTGGCCGCGGCACTGCCGGTGCTCGCCGAGCTCGACGAGTGGGCCACCGAGCCGATCGAGGCCGCGCTTCGGGCGGCGCTGATCGACGCATTGGAGCTGAAACCGCGAGTGGCTTTCGGCCCGCTGCGGGTGGCCATCACCGGTAAGCAGGTGTCGCCGCCGCTGTTCGAATCGATGCAGCTTCTCGGTCGGGAGGAGTCGCTGGCCCGGCTGCGGCGGGCTCAGGCGAGCGGGGACTCGCCGAGCTGACCCGATTTCGAGTCCGCCCGGACCGTCCGGTAGAGTCTTGCAACGGCTCGGTCAGCGCCAAGAAGGCCGGGTTGCAGTGGGGTATGGGGTAATTGGCAGCCCGGCTGATTCTGGTTCAGCTAGTCTAGGTTCGAGTCCTGGTACCCCAGCGCACGAATTGCTGGATCGCAGTACTCCAGCAGTCACGGCAACAAACCTAGGGCCCCGTCGTCTAGCGGCCTAGGACGCCGCCCTCTCACGGCGGTAGCGAGGGTTCGAATCCCTTCGGGGCTACCATCCGATCAAGGGGCTTCGGCGACATGCCGGAGCCCCTTGACGCGTCTTCGGGCGCGCTTCGACGCGGCTGCCGGCAGCGGGTCAACCGGTCGCCTGCAGCGCGCGGCGAGCCCGCAGCCGCCAGGCGGCCCAGATCGCCAGGCCGGCCACGCCGAGCCCGACGCCCAGCCACACCGGGCCGGACCATCCGAAGCTGCCGTAGAGCGCGCCCGAGGCCGCCGAGGCGATCGAACCGCCGAGGAAGACGGTTCCCATGTAGACGGTGTTGATGCGGGCGCGGGCGTCCGGCCGCAGCGCGTAGATCTCCTGCTGGCTGAGCACCTGGTGGCTCTGCACCGCCAGGTCGAGCAGGACACCGGCCACCGCCAGGACGAGCAGGTTGTGCACACCGACCCCGGCGACGGCGATGGCCAGTACCGCCAGCGCGAACGCGGCACCGGAGGCGATCACGCCGTGCCCGCGATCGGCGAGCCGGCCCGCGATCGGCGCGGCCAGCGCCCCGCCGGCGCCGACGAGGGCGAAGATGGCGATTCCGGTCTGGGACAGGTGATGCACCCGGATCAGCTCGAAGGTGATCGAGGTCCAGAACACCGAGAAGATCCCGAACATCAGCGCCTGGCTGGCGGCTCGCCGGCGCAGCGCCGGCTCGGTCCGGGTCAGCTCGAGGATCGAGCGCATCAGCAGCGGGTAGCTGCTGTCGGCATGTGGCTCGGGTTTGTAGGCGGGCAGCAGCCGCCACAGCACGCCCGCCATGGCCAGCATCAGGACGGCCGAGACCAGGTACACCGCCCGCCAGCCCCACACCGCCGCGAGCAGGCTGGACACGGTCCGGGCGAGCAGGATGCCCAGCAGCAGCCCACTCATCACCCGGCCGACGAACTGCCCTCGCTCGTCCGGCGGGGCCAGGTGGGCGGCCAGCGGGATCAGGATCTGGGCGACGACCGAGGTCACGCCGATGAGGACTGACAGCACCAGGAACATCGGCAGCGTCCTGCTCGCCGCCGCCAGCAACGCGGCCAGTGCGGTGCCCACCATCGTGAGCGAGCTCAGCCGGCGGTTCTCAAGCAGGTCACCGAAGGGCATCAGCAGGATCAGGCCGGCCGCGTAGCCGAGTTGGGTGGCCGTCACCACAACGGCCACCTGGCCCTGGCTGCTGTGAAAGGCACGGGCGAGCAGGTCCAGCAACGGCTGGGAGTAGTACAGGTTGGCCACCGACAAGCCGCAGGCGGTGGCCAGCACCACAGTGATCAGGCCGAGTCGGACGGGACGGACGTCAGGCGTCGCGGTTGTGGTCACGTTTCAGTACAAGTCGCGTACCTGGCGGATCTGTTCCCCGAAGCATGCCAGCCGGTCTTGATTACCCACCGTTATCGCCGATAGGAGCGACCGACCCAACCCGCGACGTGCCGAAGACAGCTCGGGCGCGCGCCTTCGGAGGAACAGGTGCCACCGACAATCTCGCTACGCGCGCGTGCTCTGCTCGCCGGCCTTGCCTGCGCGCTGATCGC
>DATAKO010000123.1:0-13840 GCA_036261575.1 Jatrophihabitans sp. | reverse complement strand
ACCTCGATTGCTGTTGTCATTGCAGTTCCCCCTCGTGGATGTGCTGTTGCTGCGGGCACGGGGTGGCGGTGCGCCGGCACCGCCACCCCGGGTACTCGCTAGGACGCGCTACTGACGGCGAAGAAGCTGTCGAAGTAGGCGAGTCCGGTGGCGCTCGCGCTGACCGTCGCGTTGCTGACGCCCAGCTGGGCCGCCTCGATGGTGGCCGTCGAACCGGTGGTCACCGTGTTGGCCGCCGCGTCGACGGCCAGGGTGAGTACGCCGGCCCGGTAGTCGACCGAGATGGTGTGCGCCGTGTTGCCGACGGTGAACCACGGACCGACGGTGCTGCCGACCGCGCCCCGTAGCTGGGCCTGGCCACCGCTGGTGCGCATCTGGACGGCGAATACCTCGCTGCCACCGTTGGCCCCGTTGGCCGTGCGGGTATCGAACACGGTCACGACGTTGCTGGCGTTGGCTGCGGTGCTCAGCGTGGCCAGCTGCATCCGGAACCGGGCGTGATAGGCCCCGGCGGCCACCGGCGCGTTGTCGGTGAGGAAGCCGGTGCGGTTGCGCGCCTGGGTGGCGATGGCGACCTGCAGGCCCCGGCGGCTGGTCGGCTCATCCGGGTTCGGCAGGGCAGCCGACGTGGTTATCGTTGCCGCACCGGTCGTCCTGGGCCAGCCGGCCGTGTTCTCCAGGTAGCTGGCGAAGACGTACAGCGTGGTCGAGACCGCGTTGCTCCAGTTGCCGGCCTGATCGCGCACCCGCAGGTTGTACTGATAGGTGCCGGCTGCGGTCGGCAGCGTTGCCTGGGCAGTGACCTGACCGTTGGTGACCGAGAGGGTGGCGGCCGTGGCCTTGCCGACGCCGGGGTCGGCCCGTCCGGTCCAGACCTCGGCGGCCGCCAGACCGTTGGCCTCGAGCAGCGCCGAGCTGAGCGCCACCCCCGGCTGGCCCACCGGCCCGAGCGTGGCCGTGAGCCCGGTCAGCTTCGGGGCGATCCGGTCGACCAGGATGGTGCTCGGATTGGCGGTGGCGTCGCCCCAGTTGCCCGCCGCGTCCCGGCCGTGCACGTACACGGTCACCGTGCCGTCCTTGTAGGCCTTGATCTGGGACAGCGGGATCAGCGCGTAGAACTTCTCCGCCGGGCTGTCGAGCTTGCCGTCCACCGGCAGCATCTGCAGCCCGGTGCCGTCGGCCTTGACCGTGTTGAGGAAGACCTCGGCATCGGTCAGGTTGCTGGCGCTGGCGCCCTGATCGGAGATGTCGGCAGTGACCTGCAGGTAGCCCGGGTTGCTGGGATCGCTCTGGCTGCCGTTGGTGTACGGCGGGCTGACCGCGCTGCCCTGCGTGCTCGGTCCGGTCTTGTCCACGGTCAGCGGGATGTCCAGCACGGGTCCCCACAGGCCGGCACCGTTCAGGTTGTCCTTGACGTGCACGTAGACGTGGTGCGCGCCCTCGGTCAGCACCGGCGCTCCGGCCGCGGCAGGATCGATGGTGGCATCGACGGATACCACCGACGCCGCGCGGTTCACCGTCATCGGCGTGCCATGTCCGTTGTCGGCGGTGGCCGGCGGGTTGTCGAGGAAGTACTCGGCCGCCACCACGTTGCCGCCTGCGAGCGAGTCGTCACCGGTCGCCGAGATGTCGATCGGTGCACTGGCATTGGTGATGGCCGGCGTGACGCTGCCGTTGACGGTGGCCGGTCCGGCCTTCGGGACGTTCAGCACCGCGGAGCCGACCAGACCCCAGTTGCCGGCGGCATCCTTGCCGCGCACGTAGACGATGTGCCGCCCGGCCTGGAAGGTCGGTGCCGCCAGCACGCCCGCCGGGATGGTGCCGGTCGCGGTGGTGCTCACCTGGTTCGGGCTTGCCAGGGTCATCGGCGTGCCGGTCGAGGGTGCTACCGGGTTCGCCGCGGTGTCGTCGATGACGTACTCGGCCGCGGTGATGCCACTGCCGCCGGTGCTCGCGTCGCTGATGGTGGCCGACACCGTGACGTCAGCCAGTGCATCGGACGGGTTCGGCGATGCGCTGATCGCCTTGGCCGTCGGCCCCACCACGTCGTGGGTCAGATCCGGCGCGACGTTGGTGTCGAGGAAGGCGAGCATGCCGCCGAAAGCAACCTGCGCAGGCGTGTCGGCGGTCAGGCCGTTGGCGTTGTCCAGGGCGCCATTCGCCTCGTACAGCGTGACCTTGCTGGCCGACTGGGGCGAGCCGGTGACGGTCGGCATGCTGACCACGGTGTCCAGCGTCTGACCGGGCTGCACCGGCTCCACCGTGTGGGTGAGCGGGTACTGCAGCGGATGCCCGTCGTCAGCCACCTCGACCTGGGCGGCACCGAGGGTGGCCATCGAGTGCAGCTGGCCACCGACGTTGATGTAGCGGACCAGCACCTTGTGGCCGGAGTCGGTCGCGATCGAGCTCGTCGCCGACGGGAAAGGGTGCCCGTTGAGCAGCCGGTAGGCCGGCTTGTAGTTGCGCATGTCGAAGCTCAGCGGGTCCGGGCTGGAGTTGAGCGCCGGATCGATCTCGCTCATCACCAGCACGGCATCGTCGTCGTAGGCGGTGGCCGGGCTGCCGTAGCCGGTGCCGTCGGCGGGCAGCACGATCAGCCCGCCGGCCAGGCCCATCGCGATCTGCCGGGCTCCGTCTGCGGTGTGGCCCGCCTCGTACAGGAAGCTGCCCGGCCGGCTGGCGGTAAAGGTGTAGCTCTTGGTGCCGCCGACCGCTGCTCCGGTCCGGTCGTCACCGGTACCTTCGTTGACGCTGGCCTGGCCGGGTAGCGCCAGGGCGAGCGGCTCGGCCAGACCGTTGTGTACCGTGATCGTGACCTGCTGGTTCTGCCTCACCACCAGCAGCGGGCCCGGGGTCGTCACCGGATCGCTGTTATTGGCAGCGAATCCCCAGATGGGGGTGGCCGCCAGTGCGCCCGGCATCTGGGTCGAGCCGGCTTTGGCGTACAGGTCGCAGGCCGCGGTGGCACCGGTCGCGCAGGCCGAGACCGCCAGGTGCCCGACCGCGGACGGGGTGGCCGCGGTCAGCCGGATGCTGCCGGCGGTGGGGGGGGCCGGCCGGGCTGCCGCCCCGGCCGGCGCGACGGTCAGACCGGCTACCAATGCGGCTGTGCCGATCACGACGGAGCCCTTCGCGAGCGAGTGGCGACGGAAGAAAGCACTGCAGGACATTGATTCTTCTCGATTCATCTCGGCCACCTCAGTTCGTGCAACCGGCCGGTGGGTCGATGCGGAAGAGCGTCATCATCCCTCCGAAGGTCGCGCCGTAGTTGGTGGCTTGCTGCAGGGCGTGGCTGTGCGCGATGTGGTAGTACTCGCCGCACTCGTTGTTCGAGGTGATGAAGGTGGGCGTCGGGTTCTTCGTTCCCAGGTAACCGGATTCGGAGAACCAGGTGTCGGTACCCACCAGCAACTGATCGGTGATGGTCGGTATCTGGGTTGGGATGGGGTTGGTCACCGCGTCGTATTCGGAGTGCCACTCCATCAACGTGTCGATGCTCTGGCCGGGGTAGACGTCCAGGTCGTACTTGAGGTAACTCAGGTCCTGACCGTTGGGCCCTTGCAGGGCGTGACCGTCCTGGTTGATCACCCGCTCATCGCTGCCGTGCGGGTGGAACGGGTAGTTCACCGTGCCGGCGTTGAGGTAACGGATGGTCGCCGGCAGTGGATTCGTCTGGGCATCCCAGGGCTTGATGTGCACCATCGCGCCGTAGGGTTGCGCCGGCAGCCAGGAGGCGTTGTTCGGCGCCAGCGTGTCCGGCATGCTGCGGCCGTTGATCATGAAGTATCGGGCGGTGTAGGCAGACCAGTTGATCGGCTGGTTGTTCTCGACCGCCAGGTGCACGTCAGGGTCCACCTCCGACAGAAGAAACAGGTACTCCTGGCCGGTGGTGAAGCTCGAATCCGCCCGGTCGTTGACCTGGGTCGGGTGGCCTTGCGGGCGCACCACCAGCGCGCCGTAGAGGCCCATCTGCTTCTGCTTCTTCACGTCGGTGCCGCTGCTGTAGAGGTAGCTGCCCGGGCTGCCGGCGGTGAACTGATAGGTCACCGACCCGCCGTTGGCCGCGGCCGGCTGAACCAGCGAGGTCAGGGTGGCCCCGGTGCTGTCGAACACCGGCTGGGCGGCGTTGCCGTCGGCGAGCACGCCGGTCTGGCCGGAGAAGATGATCGAGGTCGGTTCGGGCAGGCTGTTGTGCAGCACCACGGTGACCGTGTCGCCGCTGGTGACACAGAGCGTCGGGCCGGGCAGCTGGAAGCCCCGGGTCGCGTTGCCGTAGCTCCACATGTAGATCGAGTTGCCATCCGGCGTGCTCACGTAGCCGGACTGGGCGTTCAGGGTGAACTTGTCGTGGGCATCGGTGTCACAGACGATGCCGCTGGTCGAAGTATCGGCTGCTGAGATCGGTGCAAAAGCCACCGTGCCGGTGACCACCAGGCTCAACCCGGCGAACACGGCCAGCCGCTTGAGGCCGACGCCGTTGCGGAATTTCATCATGGCTCCTTGATCTGCCGGCTACTGGTTGGGCTCGTTCTGGGCGGGCAGGGTATTCGGGCCGCTGACCCGAATCTCGGTCATCATGCCGCCGTAGCCGGCGCCGCCTCCGTTGTTGAGATAGGAGTAGTTGCGGTCGTAGAGCAGGAAGGTGCCGGGAGTGCTCGGGGCGGTGAAGAGCACGTCCCGGCTTTCCCCGGGGCCGACAACCACGGTGTTCGTGGTCAGGTAGTTTCTGGTGCCGTCCCGACCACGCAGCAAGCTGGCGTCCTTGGCAATCACGGTCAGGTCGATGTTGTCGACGGTGAACGCGTGGTCCTCGTAGCCCAGGTTGGACAGCCGCAGCAGCACCCTTTCCCCGACCTGGCAGCTGACGAGCGAGGAGATGGGCTGGTACTGCAGGCGATTCGCGGTACCCGCCGGATCGCCACCGATCACCGGCAGCGTGCCGGCCGGGAAGACGTTGTAGGGTGCCGAGCCGGTCGCGGTGGTGTTCGGTGCCACGGTGTCCGGGTAAGCACGACCGTTGAGCAGCCAGAAGCTGGGGTCGAAGTCCGTCCAGTCGTTGACCTGGATGTGCGCGTCGCGGTAGTGCGCGGCCGACCACAGCTCGGTGACCATGAAGGCGAATTCCCGGTCGTAGCGGGTACTGCCGTCGTAATCGTTGTAGGCGTACTTGCCGGGCGGGATCGTCGCGCTGATGGTGCCACCCCACGGTGTGGGTTTGCCCTGCGCGAATGCCGGATTGACAGTGGTCACACCGCGGCGGATCTGGTTCTGCTTCGGTCGCACGAAGACCATGCCGGTCATGCCCATCTGGACATGCTCGACGTCTTCGAAGTGGCAGTGATACATGTAAGTGCCGGCGTCATGCGGGCGGTAGTAGTACGTGAAGTCCCGGCCGATGGGCACCGCCAGCGAGAGTTCCGGCACGCCGTCGAAGAGCGGGATCGCGTTGACGAATCCGTGCCAGTGCAGCGTGTGGCCGTCATAGAGGTCGGGACGCTGCGACAGACCCAGGTTGGTCAGGGTGATGAAGATGTCGTCCTCTTCGTCGAAGAACATCATCGGCGCGCTGATCTGTGCGTGGCCCCGTTCGGCAGCGATCTGGTTGGGCTGCATGCCCGTCACGTTGCGAAAGCCGAAACAGTAGGTGTTGAACGGGGCCGGCGCGAGCGCGTCCGGGAAGAACGGCGCGTCCGCCGGTGCCGCGGGCATGCTCACCCAGCCATCGGTGCCGACCAGGTGCACGTTGACCGAGTTCGGATCGGTCGGCAGCGGCACCCTGGCAGCTGTCTGGGCGGTGTTCGTGGCGGCGAAGGCAGGCCGCAGCGCTCCTGCTGCGGCTACCGCCCCGAGGACGGTGGCCCCCCCGGTAAGAAAGGCGCGACGGGAGAATGGTCGGTCGGCAAAGCTGTTCATGGCACGCGACTCCTGATGTCGAGCGGAGATGAAAACCTGAAGGGGAGTGGTGGCCGGCATCCCGGGGGGAGGGTTGCCGGCCACCACAGCTGGTCACGGGGTCAGCTGATCGGACCCCGCGTCGTAGCGGGTCTGCGCGCCCGGCCTGGGCTGGCCGTCGATGTCGCTGCGCGGTGCGGTGACGGTGTAGGTCCAGCCTGACCAGGCCCCGGTGCGCGCGTTCTGGCTTCCCCAGTGGACATCGGTGCTGGCGGCACCGGCGCCGTAGGCCGAGGAGGACGTGGCCGACAGGTGGTAGTCACCCATCAGGTTCGGCGGCAGGATCTGGGCCACGATGACCGCCTGGCGGAACGCGGGGTAAGTCCGCGAGGCCAGGATGTTCACGTCGACGTCGTAGTTGCTGACGAAGCCGGGGTTGAACTGGTCACCGATCTTGTTGGTGCCATCGTCGGTCACACCTTGCGCGGTCTGCAGCACCGAGTGGGTCGGAGCCAGCAACGCCGATGGATCGTCGGCCACTCCCAGGTCCCAGTTGTTGATGCCGGGGCAGGCGGCCGAGTCGATGCCACACACCACGCCACCGTCGAAGTTGCCGGCCCGGTTGTCCCAGAACACGTCGTTGAGCATCGTCGGCTTGCTGTACGTGGTGCTCGCGATGCCGGTGGTGCCGGTCCCCAGGCCGGCCAGCCGCGCCTGCAGCGGATCGCTGTTGGTCGCGGTGGACAGCCCGGCCGGGGCCGGCGTGCCATCGCTGGTCACGGCGGTCGCGGTGGTGAGGTTCTTCGCGATGGTGTCGTTGGCGATGGTGACGAACGCCGCGTCGTCGAGGGCGATGCCCCCACCTTCGTGGGCCGAGATGTTGTTGGCCACCGTGTTGTTGGTGATGGAGATCGCCTGCGACTGCGCTGTTGCCTTGCTGGTCACGTGCGAGCCGGTCACCTGCAACAACCGGATACCGCCGCCGTCATCGTTGGCCAGGTTGGCCTGGATCACGTTGCCGTCGATGCTGACCCGGCCGGTGCCCGGCGAGAGCTGGTTCGGATCGGCCGGCAGCTCGCCGGCGATCATCACCGCACCACCCTCGTCGTAGGAGGCGTTGAACCAGATCCGGTTGGCCGAGATCGTGCCGCCCGGGTTCCTGCCGCCGTTCTCCTGGTAGCCGAAGGCCGAGATGGCGCCGCCGTACTCGGCGGAGAAGTTGCCGCAGATGGCGTTGTGGGTGATCTGGTAGCCGTCGCTGCCAGTGAACAGCCCGATCGCGCCGGCAAGGTTGGTGCCGCCGTTGTCCCGGATCTGGTTGTTGGCCACGGTCAGGTCGTAGTTGCGGTTGTCCCCGACGTAGGGCGTGCCGACCCGGATGGCGCCGCCGTAGGAGCCGCCGTTGCCCCGGATGATGTTGTCGGTGATCTGCATGCCCTGCACGTCGTTGTGCAGGTAGATGCCGCCGCCCTGGGTGACCAGTGCTCCAGCCGCCCCATACGGGGTGGTGATGCCACCGGTGACCTCGTTGATGTTGGCCGGCAAGTCCGACTGGGCGCCACCGGTGATGCTGAACCCGTCCAGGCTCAGGTGGTAGCTCGCCGGTACCAAGGTGCGCGGCGTGGCCGGATCGTCGAGCACCGTCACCACGGCGGCATCCGGCACCGCGGGGTTACCGCTGTAGCGCAGCGAGCTGAGCTGCTGCACCCAGGCCAGGCCCTGCGGGTTGTCCGGGTTGAACCCACCGCCGTCCAGGATCGACCCGGCAACGAAGCTGCCATCCGGACGGAAACCGCCCGGGCCCACGCCCTGGATGTGTACCTGGTGATGGACGATGACGTTCTCGGTGTACTCACCCTGCGGGTTGGTCGAGGTCTGGGCGTTCGGCCACACCACGACGAGCCAGTACGGCTTGGCCGGCTGCCGGGGCACGCCTCGCCGGGCCGGCACCGCCGACGTGGGCTTGGCTGCCTCCAGCGCGGCCTGCACCGTGCTGTAGCGGGCCACCGCATCAGCGCTCTTGGCGCCCGGCCCGACCTCCACGATCGCCGGGTTGTCCAGGAACTGGCCCGGCACCGAGGCGTTGAGCGGGCTGAGCACCTGCAGGGTCAGCGAGTTGTAACCGGTCTTGCCGTCGGCCCGGACGATGGTGATCGGCCAGGTACCGAGAAGGTCCGGCCCGTTCGGCACCGTCATGGTGATCGAGGTGTCCGACCACGCCGTCGTGTTCAGCGTGGTAGCGCCGAGCTTGACCGTGCCGGCGGCCGAGCCGAAGCCGAACCCGGATACGGTGATCGACCGGTTGCTGTCCGAGCGCCGGATCCACGGCCTGCTGACGGCGAGCAACTGGGGGGTGCTCGGATCGAGATCGCACTGGGTCGGGTTCACCGTCGTGGTGTCCGGCGCCAGCGCGGTCGTGGCGACCTGCGTCGGTGCCTCGTCGGTCACCGTGTACTGACCCGGCCACGCCTGGAAGTTCGTGGCGATGGTGCGGAATCTCGGGTTGTAGTCGGCATTGAGCGCGCCCGGCTGCCCCGGATCGTTGCCGACGAAGCGATACATGTTCGGACACGGCCCGGCCGGCACCGGGCAGTTGTAGGTGTCGGTGGAGGGCACCAGCGCCTCGTAGAGACCGTTGAAGTCGGTGTGCGCGGTGTAGTCGAGCCGGCCCGTCCAGTCGTAGAGCCCGACCGGCACGTACGGCATGCCCTGTGCCTCGCCGTAGTTCACGCTGCGCTTGTCCAGCGTCAGCCCGAGGTCGTTGAGCGTGAGGCCCCAGAAGTGCGTCGGGATCGGCACGTCGGTGAACAGGTTGAAGTTCGGCGCGGTCGACTGCCCGCTGCGCACCGTCACCAGCTTGTCCGTGCAGTACGGCCGCTGCTGGCCCTCGAACGGGCTGCCACCCACGGCCAGGAAGTCCGGGTTGGTGACGGTCACCTTGTGCAGCGGTCCGGCGCAGGGCGAGATGATGCCCGCCTGCTGCGACGGCGGCTGCGTCGGCTCCTTGGGTGTCGTCGTCTGCGCGCCCTGATCCTGCTGGTCCGCCTGCGCCGCGGAGGCGGGCGGGTAATTCTCCTGCGGCACGTAGCCGTCGCCGGAGAAGACGTTCACGTCGGCCTCGGTGGTGACCTTGTACATCGGCGTTTTCGGCCCGTACGGGTTGGCCGGGATGTCGACGCCCACCAGGTAGTCAGCCGGCTGCAGGTCCTGCTCGGGATAGCCGTTGGCGGCCAGGTCCGCGTAGAGCGGCAGGTCGTGGTTCGGCGCCGGATTGCGCGGGTTGCCGACCGGGAACTGGTTGATCTTGGAGGTGGAGAAGCCGTAGTTGCCGTTGACCGTCTGGCTGCCGCCGGCCGCGTCGGACACCCCGGTCGCCACGCCCAGCATCGGTGCCTCGACGCACATCGCGTTGGCCGCGGTGCCGAACGGCGGCAGCGCCTGCTGATCCGTCAGCGGCTGTCCGTTGTACTGGCGTGCGGTGCAGCCGCGCGGTGGTTGCCAGGTCTCGGTGGTGTAGTCGTCCTGCACCTGCGGTCCACGCTTCATCGAGCCGTCGTCGTTGAGCTGGTAGCCCTGGCGGCATCGATTGGCCGGGGTGTTCGCCTCGCACGCGACGGGCAGGTAGAGGTGAACCTTGATCCCTGGAATGCCCGGCTGGTACGCCTCGGTCACCGCGTCCGCAGGATCCAGCTCGTTGCGGGTGGTGTCGTAGGTGACGGTGCCGACGATGCCACCGTTGCTACCGGCAGGGTAGGGCTCGACACCCCAGTCGATCTCGCCGCCGAGGCCGATGATGGGCAGGAAGTTCACGTCGACCATGCCGCCCAGCTGCGTGGTGAGCTTGGGGTCGTTCTCGCCCTGATAGGTAATGCCGGTCGTCCGGTAGCGCGTGTTGAACCCTTCCAGTACGAGCCACTTGCCGAGCGGGTAGGTCTCCCGGATGTCGTAGAACCCGCTGTCGTTGGTGGTGGCGGTGTTGGTCGCCTGATCCATCAGGCTGTTGTCGCGCTCGCGGACGGTCATCGCGAACTGCGGCACGCCCTTCTCTCCGGGGTCGAGCTTGCCGTTGCCGTTCGAGTCGACGAAGACGTGACCGTAGACGTGAGTGAACCAGCCGACGATGATCTTGTTGCCGACGTCGGTGACCTGTCCGTTGTTCACGACGATGTTGAAGCTCCACAGGATGTAGTCCTGGTCGTCGTCCCAGATCGAGAGCTGGTAGCTGCCGGCGGCCACGCCCGCGATGGTGAACGATCCGTCCGCCCCGGCCTGGCCGGTGTAGACCTGCTGATCACCGGCGTCGAGGTCGGACAGCGCGATCCACGCGTGCGGGATCGGGCCGCCGCTCTTGACTCCGGCCAGCCCGGTCTCCGGCGACACCTGACCGTTCTGCCCGCCGATGTAGGGCAATCCGGCGATCGCGACGCCCTTGACGCTGCCGGTGCCGGCTGCCGCCGGTGCAACGGTGGGCATCTTGCGGACGAAGCCGAATTTCACGGCCGGCACCAGCTCGGCGCCCTTGGTCTGCTCGGTGTCGTAGCCGGTGGAACCCTCCTGCTCCCAGATGTCGTGGTCGTGACCGCCCTCGAGCGTGGTGGTCTGCACCCACTGGCCGATCTGCGAGATCGGCGGCGCCACGGTGGCCGCGTAGCGATCCGAGCCGAGGTTGGGTATGACGATCTGTCCGGAGGCGTCGCTCACGCACTTGCCGATCGAGTTCGGGTCGACAACCGGCTTGGTGCCGTTGAAAACCATGTGCCCGGCGGCATCGTGCACGTACGTGGTGCACAGCGCGTTGCCGTAGTAGTCCGTGCTCACCAGCCCGAACACGTCGGTGATGGTGGCGGTGAAGCCGGCCAGGCCGCGCTCGGCGTCGACCTCGTAGGTGGCGTCCACCGGGTTGGTGTCGTTGAAGACCTGCAACCGCAGCGTGCTGAGCGGCAGCGGCGTGGCATTCATCTGTACCCGGACCAGCTGGCTCGATCCCGCGGCCACGGTGAAGTGCTGACCGTCGATCTTGTAACCGTCGGAGGTGACCGAGATCAGGTACTTGCCTGCCGGCAGCGAGAGTGCCGCCGTCGCGTTCAAGTCGTCCTGGGTGCCCTGGGCGACGATCGGGGCGAAGCCTGAGGTGTTGCGCACCGACGGCCAGGGGCAGCTGTCGGCGTAGGTGGTGGCGTTGGCTGCCGGTGCGCCGTTGGGTGCCGTGCTGGGCAGGCAGTTCTGCGTGCCCTGGTTAGCGATCGTGCCCGGATCGCCGGTGTCATCGACGTTGATCAGCCACTTGTAGCTGGTGATCGGGTCGTCCTTGGTGCTGACACCGCCGACTGTCATCGCGCTGCGCACATCGAGCGTGATGCTGCCGGGACCATCGGCTGCATGCGCATGCGGGGCACGCGCAAGTTGTGCGGCCGGCAGCAGCGCGACGGCCAGGCAGAGGCCGAGGACGGCCTTCATCGACTTCTTCAGGCCCGCAGGATTGTGAAACACGAGCATGCCCCCTGTGTCCGAGGTCGCGCCTGCCAACCGAGGCACGAGATTCGGAAGGGACTGTGCGCCGGTGCGCGGCTAGGTGATAAGCAAAATGACGGCGGCGTCATGGCGCTGTAATCCACTGTCATTCTTTGTGCACTGACGGCGATGCGCCGGCCACGCTGCGTGCTTAAAGCAGCACTTCTGGGCTGACCGGGCGCTCCCGCACGCTCTCGGTCTGGGCGGGCGCGCCGGTGCGCGCCAGTGGCCATTCCTCGGGGCAGGAAGCGGGAATGCACAGCGTGATGGCGGTGCCGCGGCCGGGCTCGCTCTCGATCAGCATGGTTCCGCCACGCGACTCGACGATGGCCCGGACGATGGCAAGTCCCAGGCCGCTACCAGCTCGATCACCCGCGCCACTGCCGGTGCGGAAGATCTCGGCGACGCGCGGCAGGTCATCGGCCGGGATGCCCGGTCCGCTGTCGAGCACGCTGAGCCACACCTGATCTCCCACGGCAGTGGCCCGGATGGCGATCAGGTCGTCGGGGCCGGTGAATTTCACCGCGTTCTCGATCAGACAATCGAGCGCGGATTCCAGCCGCTCGGGATTGGCCAGCATCGTGGATACCCTGATGTCGGCGTGCCATCGACGTTCGGCGGTCCTGCGCCAACGCGCCAGCACGCCGGACACCAGTTCCACGAGGTCGACAGGTTCCCAGACGACCGGCGCCTCGACCCGGACCAACGCCAGCAGCATCGTGGTGAGCGCCGCAGCCTTGTCGAGCTCAGCCGTCACGACCGTCGCATCGGAGCGAGTGAGTTCGTCCTGGGCGCGCTCCCGGATCAGGTCGGCGAAGCCTCGTGCGATGGTCAGTCGGGTACGTACCTCGTGCGATCCGAACCTTGCCGCGATCTCCCTTTGTTCTGCGTGTGATCGTTCGGCCAGCCGCAGCGCGTCCAACCGTTGCTGGGCATCCTGATGGCGTCGCACGTGCCAGATCAGCAGTGCCACGAGCACGCCCATCAGCACGATCTCGCTGCACTCCTCCCAGCCGATGATCGCCGCACGCGCATGCTCGATCAGCGCGATACCGGTGACCACCGTAATGCTCGCGAAGACGATCCAGGTTAGGGTCATCGACCAGCGATACAGCCCGTACAGCAGTGCGAAGCTGGCCCAGATGAGGTGGTACGGAATCGTTTCCTCGCCCGGCAGCAGGTACATCAGGGCGGTGTTGACGATGGCGAAGACGAGCCAGCCGGTTGCCAACAGCCGTCTAGCAGGCGACGAGTCGATAGCCCACATTGCGCACCGTTTCAATGCAGTTCGCCGACAGCTTCGCGCGCAGCCGGCGGACATAGACGTCAACCACGTTCGTGCCCGGGTCGAAGGTCATTCCCCATACATCGGAGAGCAATTCCTGCCGCGTGCAGACCTGGCCCTGCCGGTGCAACAGGTGTGCGAGCAGCACGAACTCGCGATGGGGCAGCAGCGTTCGGTGAGTGGCGGTAACCAGCTCGCGCCGCTGCAGATCCAGCTGGAAGCCACTCCCGTTCAGGTACCGGACAGTCCCGGCGGCCGTTGCCGGCTCCTTCGAGCGCAGTTGGGTGCGGATCCTCGCCAGTAACTCGGCATTGACGAACGGCTTTGCGACGAAGTCGGCGGCGCCCGCGTCCAGGATGCCGACGCGCCGGCCGACCTCATGTACCGAGGACAGCACGAGCACCCTGACCTCCGGCTTCGCGGCAAGCAGCACGTGCAGCACTTCCTCGCCGCTGAGATCCGGCAGCATCAGATCGAGGATGACCATGTCGACGTCGTGCTCGCTCAGCAGCACGTTCAGCCCCGCCGATCCGCTGTCGGCGGTGGTCACCCGGTAACCGGCATCGGAAAGCAGACGGCCCAGCAGGACGCGCAGGCTCCGCTCGTCCTCGATGACGACGATATGTGTCACGACACCCCCCGGCAGTCCGACGATTGCATTGTGGGTAGCGCAGTGTCGTGCTGCAACCGAAACGGCCAGGTAGCGTCGAACGGCGTTCTACCAGGTGGCGGCAAAGGATGTGAAAGGGCTCAATTCGCCGGAGCTGGGTGACAGAACTGTCACCGAGACAGGCAGGCTGCTGAGCCGAGCACGCAGTCCTGGCACGCTGCGGCGCGCCCGGACACGCGGAAAGCCAGACAGCAGCTGCGCCGACGATAGCCCGGCCCAGCTACCGAGCGGCCGCCGTCCACCCGGCGATCCGCCAGCAGTTCGGCGGCCACGGCCCACGCGTGGCGCCGCAATTCAGGTCGCTGCCGGGCCAGCTGCGCGGCCGCACCGTTGGCGGCCGAGCCCACGTTGCCCCACAGCGATCGCGGCGGCACCCGGTACCTGGCGGCGAAGAACTCGACGGTGTCGACGATGGCCGTTCCTGGCAGGGCCGGGACGCCACCGGTACCGCAGGACAGCGCGAACGCACCGGAGAGATCGTG
>DATAKO010000016.1:0-9169 GCA_036261575.1 Jatrophihabitans sp. | reverse complement strand
GGGCTGACCGGTGACGCCTACGACAACGCGGCGCTGTTCCGCGCGCCCTACCGGCACGCCCTGCTCCTCTGCGCCGGCCTTCACCTCGGCGGCGGCCTGCTGGCGCTGTGCACCGTGCGCAACGGCCGGCATGCCGCCGCGGCCAGGCCGGCCACCGCTGCCTCGCTCGAGCTGAGCGGCTGCTCGCCACAGCCGGCGGCCACCGCACCGGCAGCTGACCTGGCCGGCTGAGCACGGACCGACCCTGGCCGGCTGACCCGGTCGCCGCCGGCGGGGCCGGTGCCCGTTATCGTCGCATCCGATGCCCAGCCAGGGCAGTTCCACGACCGACAGGTGAACCCATGCACATCGACGGCAACGTTGCCCTCGTTACCGGCGGCGCCTCCGGGCTCGGGCTGGCGACCGGCACCGCGCTGGCCGCGGCCGGCGCTCGAGTGGTCCTGCTCGATCTGCCGGATTCGGCCGGCGCGCAGCGCGCCGGTGACATCGGCGCCAGTTTCGCCGCTGCCGACGTGACCGACCCGGACTCCGTGCACGCCGCCGTGGCGACCGCTGCCGGCCTGGGGCCACTGCGGATCGTGGTGAACTGCGCCGGGATCGCACCGCCGGGCAAGGTGCTCGGCCGCGGCGGCCCGCTGCCGCTGGCCGACTTCGATCGCATCGTCCGGATCAACCTGATCGGTACCTTCAACGTGCTGCGGTTGGCCGCGGCGGCGATGGCCGAGACCGAGCCGGTGGACGGCGAGCGCGGAGTCATCGTCAACACCGCGTCCGCCGCGGCGTTCGACGGTCAGATCGGCCAGCCGGCGTATGCCGCGTCGAAGGGTGGGGTCGCCGCGATGACGCTGCCCATCGCGCGCGAGCTGGCTCGCAACCTGATCCGGGTGATGACAATCGCTCCGGGGCTGTTCATGACGCCGATGATGGCGGGGCTGCCGGCGGAGGCGCAGCAGTCGCTGGCCGCCCAGGTACCGCACCCGTCCCGGCTCGGTGACCCGGCCGAGTACGCGGCCCTGGTCCGGCACATCGTGGAGAACCCGATGCTCAACGGCGAGGTGATCCGGCTCGACGGCGCGATCCGGATGGCACCCAAGTAGCACCAGCCGGCGCGGGCGCACCCGCGGGCGAGTGGCCGGAGTCAGCTCCGGATCGCCTCCACGACCGAGTAGATCGCCAGCGCGGTAAAGATGGCGGCACCAATCCGGTGCAGCAACACCACCGACAGGTAGCGCAGCAGCGTCCGGCCGGCGGTGATGGCCAGCAGGGCTGCCGCCCACAGACCGAGCGCCGCGCCCACGCCGACCGCGAGCGGATCGTGGTACTTGGCGGCGAGGTTCGCGGTGGCGATCTGGGTGATGTCACCCCACTCACCGATGAAGATCACCACGAACGAGCTGGCCACGCCGGCCCATGCCGAGGTGCCGGTGCGCCTGTTCACCGCCTCCTCCTCGTCCTCCTCCGGCGTGCTGGAGGCGTGCAACATGAAGCCGGCGCCGAGCAGGAACAACGCTGCCACGATGATCTCGAGCACCCGGTGCGGCAGCAGGCCGAGCAGGCTGCCCGCGGTCACCGCGATGATCACGTGCACCGTGAAGGCGGCGGCGGCACCGAGAAAGACCCAGCGGGCGGCGAAGCGGGTGCCGAGCATCAACGAGGCGAACATCGTCTTGTCCGGCAGTTCGGCGATCAGCACGATCACGAACACCAGCAGGGCGGTGAGCAGGAACATCGCGTCACTTTCGAACGGGGCCGGGTCACGGCTTCCAACGAGACAGCCTTCGACCCAGCCGGTTGGCTGTGGCCGAAGGTCTCGTCCACCCGCTCTCGCGGGCCCGGCGACCGGGCTCGCACCTGCCAGGCAGGGCGAGCCAGTATGTCGATCCACCGGCGTGCGGACTACTCCCCTTCGCTGCAGCGAGGCTAGCAGAGTCCGTCTGCGCCGGCCCCGTGGCGCCAGTGGCGGCGACGAAACGGGGTGCAGGCGGCCGACGCGGGCTCGCGTCCCGGCGCCGCTACCGCGACCGCGTGATGGCCCGGCGGGTGACACTTCCCGCGCGACTCCGGGCTGCGATGGCGGCTGGCCAGCACGTAGCGTTCAGCCATGGCCCCCAGCGACCCGTACGATCTGGACCGGTTCCTGGCTGCTCAAGCGCATGGGGTGTACGAGCGGGCGCTGGCCGAACTGCGGAGCGGGCGCAAGCGGACGCACTGGATGTGGTTCGTCTTTCCTCAGCTGGCCGGTCTCGGTCGTAGCGAGACCGCGCGGCACTTTGCGATCTCCGGTATGCCGGAGGCACGGGCCTATCTGGCCCACCCGCTGCTCGGTGCGCGATTGACCGCCTGCAGCGAGGCGGTTGCCGGCAGCACCGGCCAGAGCGCGGAGCAGATCTTCGGCCCGGTGGATGCGGTCAAGCTGCGTTCGTCGATGACCCTCTTCCACCGGGCAGCTCCCGATCAGCCGATCTTCCGGCAGGTGCTGTCCCGGTATTTCGACGACCAACCCGATCCGCAGACCGACCAGCTGTTGGGCCGGCCGGCCCGGTAGCCCGCAGGCACCGGGCCGGCCGCAGGCACCGCCAACCGCAGGAGGCGGCGACTACGTCGCCAGCGAGAGCGGCACGGGCGTGGCCCGGGTGACCGGCGGGGCGGCGTCCTCGCGGGCCGGGTCGTAGAGCAGCGCCTGGTCACGCCCGGCACGCTTGGCGTCGAACAGGGCCAGATCGGCGCGCGCGATGATCTCGGGCAACTCCTCACCGTCCGTCGCCTCGGTGATGCCGAAACTGCAGGTGAACGGTGGCAGTCCGTGCTCGGCCACGGCGGCAGCCAGCCGCGCGCGCACCTGGTCGGCCGCGGTCCGCGCGTCCGGGCCGGAGCAGCTGGGCAGCACCGCCACGAACTCCTCGCCGCCGTGCCGCGACACCAGATCCTGCTTGCGCAGCGAGGCGACGAAGGTACCGGCGAACAGCCGCAGCGCGCGGTCCCCGGTCTCGTGCCCGTAGGTGTCGTTCAGCTGCTTGAAGTGGTCCAGATCGGCAACGATCACGGCGAAGTTCGGCTGCTCGCAGCGTAGCTCGCGCACCCGGTTCTGCATCGAACGGCGGTTCAGCAAGCCGGTGAGGCTGTCGGTCGCTGCCTGCAGCTGCGACTCCGCGATCACCCGGAGCAGGCCGATCCGGGCGCCGACCTTGTCCGCGAGCGTGCCCAGGTCGCCGGTCTGCTCCGCCGACGGCAGATCCTGCGGTGCGCCGACCGTGTGCAACACGCCGACGGTGCGTCCCATGATCGACACCGGCACGCAGACCGCCGAGCAGCGGCCCTGCTCGCGATGGCGCAGCTTCGGGCAGGCATCGAGGGCGTCGCTGTCGGCGAAGCGTTGCAACTGGGACCGCCGGGCGGCCGGGCAGTGATCCGGCGAATCGACCGAGCAACCGGGCGCACCCCCGTCCACGGCATAACTGGCGACCCTGAGCAGGTGCGCGTGGCTGTTGTCGGCCAGCAGCAGCTCGGACGCCGAGTCGGGAACCACCTCGGCCAGCGCCCGCTCCACCACCTCGACGACCTCGGGCTCGTCCGCGGCCATCTCCAGCGCGGTGTGCAGGCTCCGGTCGAAGTCCTGCCGACGCACCTGCGCATGCCGGCGACCGCTTTCCAGCTCGAGATCGTCGATGGCGTTCTTCAGCTGGGTGCGCAGCGTCTTCATCAGCCGGTTGGCGTGCCGCTGCTGCCGGTCCATCCGGTACCAGACGAGCACGGTCAGTGGCAGCGCCGCCAACAGCATCATCACCGCGGTGAGCAACGCCGCCAGCGCGCCGGAACTGACCTGACCGGCCAGGTAGCTGGTCGGAACGGCCACCAGGGTGATCAGACCGACCGCGAGCGCGGCTGACTGTACCCCCAGGCGCTTCATGGTGACCCGCGCTTGATACCACTGTTTCTCGGTCGCAGCGATGACATCGCGGTCGACCATGGCAGCACCTCCGGCTCCGGCAGCCTGTGCAATCTGACAGGTTAAGGTTGCCAATCGGCCACCGTGGGATGTGCTTGAGTAGTTAGCCGGACGAAACATCCCCGGCTCGTGGCCGCCGAGCTAGCTCTAGCCGGTGGCACCGCCGCCAGCAGCGGCCACCGCCGCCTCGGCGCGCTCGAGCGCTCGGGCGCACCGGCCGTGCGCACGCTCGGCTGCGGTGACTGCCTCATCGGCACTGCTCGCTGCTTGCTTCGCGGCTGCGAGCTCAGCCGCCAGCCGGCGCACCCGCTCGGCGGCTTCCCGCTGCGCCCGCCGCGCGATATCGAGTGCTTGCACCGCCTCGTCCAGCTGATCCAGGGCCTCGGCATGCGACCGCGCGGCCCGCGCCCGGGCGCGTTCGTCAGCAGCGGAAGGTGCAGCCTCAGGCGCCGGCCCGGAATCGGGTACCGGGTCAGGCACCGCTCGCAACGGTGGTGGCAGCGCGACCGCGTCGGAGATGTCGACAGCACCGAAACCGGAGTAGCTCAGCGCTGCGGTCAACCGGCCCGACAGCACCGCCTGCTCGGCCGCCTCGTCGGCGATGGCCGCTTCCAGAGTTGCCCGCAACTGGTTGAGCACGCTCTCACTCACCGGCTTGCCAGCAGCGTCGCGGGCCTTGCCGACCAGCTCGGAGAGGACCTGCTGACGCTGCTCGGACAGCTCCCGCAGCCGCTCGCCGCGCAGGTGCCGATGGGCGTCCCGCAGCTCGGCGGCAAGCTGTTGCAACCGCGCGAGGGCAGCGGGCTCGGTGCGCACCAGCTGGTTGGCCAGCGCCGCGGCGAGCACCGGCTTGGCCAGCTTGCCGATCGCCGCGGCCAGTTGCCGATCGGCACCGGCCCGTGCCTGCTTGGCCAGCTCCGCGCGCCGGGCCGAGAACCTGTCGAGTTCGGCTGCGGCCAGCCCGTAGAGCTGGTCGGCCGCATCATCCAAGTTCATCGGTACATGTTCTTCGGTGCGGGGTCATCGGTGCGGGGTCATCGGTCCGGCATTGCGTCACCGGCCGCCGCGAGCCGCTTGCCCAGATGCACGGACAGCTCGGCGTCTGCGTAGTGACCGAACGCCGGCACGTCCGAGTAACCCGATGATCGGTACAGCGCGATCGCCTCCGGCTGCTTGCTGCCGGTCTCCAGCAGCAGCCAGTCGAGCCCCGCGGCGGCAGCCGTGCGTTCCAGTTCGACAAGCAGCGCCCTGGCGAAGCCGGCACCGCGCGCCTGCGCGGCCACGTACATCCGCTTGACCTCGGCCGCCGGTCCGGCCACCCCGGCGACGTGGGCAGCGTGGTACTCGGCCGGCCGCAACCGGCGCCACCCGGCCATCGCGACCGGCTCGCCATCCAGGTAACCGAGCAGGAACACCCCGTGCGGCGGATCGAACTGGGCCGCATCGATCGGCGACTCGTCCGGTCCGCCGTAACGGCGGACGTACTCTGCCTGTACCTGTCCGGTCAGCCGGATCGCGTCCGGATGGTCGTACCCGAGCGCAACGACGCGCAGCTCACCCATGCCTTCATTCTGCCTGTGCCACTGCGGGTGCCGATGCAGCGGCGTCAGGCCGCGGCGCGACCACCGACAGGCGCCTCCGAGCCAGTCTCGTTGCACACCGTGACGGTGCGATTACCCATAGAATATAGAGGGAAACTCGATCACACCCCGACTTGACATCAAGTTGTCGTTAGGGGACTCTGCTCTCACCGTCGCGAGGACAGCGGGCGGCATGACACGGGGGTGGGTGCAGCATGCGGGTCCGTCGCATCCTGTGCGCGCTCGGTGTTGCCTCCGCGACTCTGAGCCTTGGCGGCGTGGCGTGGGGCTACTGGACGGCCACCGGCGGGGGCTCCGGCCAGGCCACGGTCGCAGCCACCGCACCGACGCTCAGCCTGCATGCGACCGTCGCCGGTCTGCTGCTGCCCGGCACCTCGGTGCCGGTGTCGTTCACCGCCGACAACCCGAGCGCCACCGACCTGCGGGTCGGAACCATCCATCTGGACTCGGTGACCGCCGACCGCGACGGCTGCCAGCCCGCTGACTTCCAGATGGCGGACGTACTGGTGCAGCAGACGGTGCCCGCACGGCACCGCGATTTCCCACTCGAGGGCACCGGCGAGCTGTTCTACGCCGATACCCCGCTCGACCAGTCGGCCTGCATCGGCGCCCGGCTGACGCTGACCATCAGCAGTGGCTGAGGCGATGGCTGCGCCGGCTGGACGGCGCTCGGCACTGCCGGCGCTGCTCGTCACCATGGTCCTGCTGCTCGCGGTGCTGGCAACGCTGCTGCTGACCGGGCAGCACCACCGGACCCCGGCCGGCTTCGGGCTCACCCTGGACACGCCGGTGGTGGCGGTGACGGCCGGCGACACCATCACCACGACCATCACGATCAGGGCCGATCGCAGCTTCCACGGCGAGATCCGGCTGTCCGCGGCGGGGCTGCCGGCGGGTCTGGTCGCCGAGTTCGAGCCGCCCACGGTCACGGTCACCGACGCCGAGCCGGCCGCCACCGTGCAGCTGCGCCTGCACACCACCCAGGTGCTGCCGGCCGGACCGGTCGGGATCAGCGTGGTGGCCAGCGCGGGGCAGCTGAGCCGGACCAGCGTCGTCCAGCTTCAGGTGCAGCCGGACGGTGGGCTGTCCACCGCCCCGAACCCGGCACCCGCGCCCAGCGAAGTGGGCTTCACGCTGGCCGGCCGGCCGGCGGGCCAGCTCGCACCCGGCCTCAGCCTGCCGATCGACGTGCAGCTGGACAACTCCGGTTCGACAGCCCTGACAGTGTCTTCGATCGTCGTGACCGCCGCAGGCACCAGCCGCGCCGGCTGCGGCCTGGACAACTTCACCGTCACCCAGTACACCGGCCGCTACCCGCTCAGGCTGGCCGCTCGCTCCGACAACACGCTGTCCTCGCTGGGCATCCCCCGCGCCTCCTGGCCGAAGCTCACCATGCTGAACCTGCCGGTCAACCAGGACGGGTGCAAGGGCGTCATAGTGCGGCTGCGCTTCGCCGGCTCGGGAGCCGGCACGTGAAGGCCGGCCGGATCGCCGTCGCCGGCGGCGTCGCCACCCTCGCGCTGGTGCTGGGCACCGGCAGCGCCTGGGCCTACTTCTCCACCACCGGTCACGGCACCGGCAGTGCCGGGCTCGGCCAGCTGACCGTCGAGGTGCTGCCAGCCGGCGGACCCACAGGTCGCGGCCTGCTGCCGGGCCAGCACGGTGACGCGGTGCTGCGCATCCACAATCCCGGCGCGGTGCCGCTCACCGTGGTGTCGGTGGCGGCCGCCGGTGCCGCCCGCGCCGACAACGGCTGCGCGCCCACCGGAATCAGCTTCGAGGACCAGTACCAGCTCGATGCGGTGGTCGACCCCGGCGCGCAGCTGGTACTGACCCTGCCCGGCGCGGTCTCGATGAGTCGTGCCGCGGCAGCAGCCTGCCAGGGCGCCGGCTTCCAGATCCCGGTCACGGTGACGGTGCGCGCATGAAACGCCTGCTCGTCGGGCTCGCCGTGCTGGCCTTCACCTTCGCGCTGCCCGGGCTGGCAGTCGGCTACTGGCTCGCCAGCGACTCCGCAGGCTCGGCTGCCGCCTCCGCGGACCGGCTGCCTGCTGGGCCGGTCCCGGTCGCCGCGGTGCGCTCGGGCAATACGGTCACCATCAGCGTCGCCCCGCTGGCCGTCACCGTGGACGACTACCTCATCCGGCGCTACCCGGCCGGCCAGCCGCGGGCGAGCTTCGCCTTTCACTGCCGGCAGCACTGCGCGGAGACGGCGGTGGCTGACGGGCGCTGGGTCTACACCGCCACCCCGGAGCTGGCCCGCTGGCACGGCGCCGAGGGCCCGGCCAGCCGGGTGATCCGGGTGGACACCACCGCGCCGCGGTTGTCTGTCACCTCGCCGGCCGCCACACACGATGCGTCCCCGTTGCTGACCGGCACCGCGGGCACCACGCCCGGCGACAGCCACCTGGTCACCGTGCGGCTGCTGTCCGGCCGGCAGGAGCTGCTGGCGCGTACCGTCGCCGTGGTGGCCGGTCGCTGGTCGGTGCGTTCGGTCCCCTTGCATCCCCAGCGCAGCTACACGGTGCTGGTCCGGCAGGCAGACCAGGCGGGCAACATCGGGCAGGCCAGCGCCGGGTTCGTGCTAAACACCGTGGCGCCATCGGTATGGCTGGCCCCGGTCCGCTGGCCCACGTTCGCCGGCGTCGCCGGCACGGCGGCGGCCTCGACCAGCACCAGCGCCGATTCGGCCACCGTGGACGTGCAGATCCTGCGGGGCAGCACCGTGGTGCAGACGCTGACAGCAACGCGACACGGCCGTCGCTGGACGGTCACCGGAAGCGGTCTGGCCACCGGGGTGTACACGGCCCGCGCGCAGCAGCGCGATGCCGCGGGCAATGTCGGCTACAGCAACAGCAGGACCTTCACGGTGGACGCGACGCCGCCCGCAGTGACCATCGACGTCCTCGCCTACCTCAACACGCCCGCCGCGGTGCTCACCGGACGAGCCGGCACCGACCCGGGCGACGCCAGCACGGTCGCGATCCAGGTCCTGGCCGATGCAACGCCGGTGCAGCGCCTAGTGGTCACCGAGCACGGCGGCCGCTGGCAGGCCCGGCTGGCGCCGCTGGCCGCCAACCGGCGCTATCAGGTCTTGGCCACGCAGCTCGACGCGGCCGGCAACGTCGGCAGCGCGGACGCGTCGTTCGTGCTCGACACCACCGCGCCGCTGGTACTCGCCACCGTCGAGGACAGCACGATCACCGGCCAGGCGGGCACGGTCGCCGCGTCCGACACCAGCAGCGCCGATGCCGTGACGGTGCAGTTGCTTGTCTACTGCGGGCCCCGGCTGGTGCGCACCGTCGACGCAGCAGTGCTGCAGGGCAGCTTCACCGTGTCATTGGCCGCACTGCGGCCGGGGCAGTACCAGGTTGTGGTGCAGCAGCAGGACGCGGCCGGAAACCTCGGCCGGACGCAGCCCCTGCCGGTCACGATCCGGCAACCGGCAGGCTGATACTCACTAGTTCATCCCGCGAGGAGCGGGCCGGCCGGCTTCGCTGCGCGCCACCGGCAGGCTGATACTCACTAGTTCATCCCGCGAGGAGCGGGCCGGCCGCCTTCGCTGCGCGCCACCGGAAGGCTGATACTCACTAGTTCATCCCGCGAGGAGCGGGCCGGCCGC
>DATAKO010000114.1:0-5734 GCA_036261575.1 Jatrophihabitans sp. | reverse complement strand
GCCCGGGCAGTCTTCTTCGACGATCGGGGGAACAGCGTGCCGGCGGTCCAGATGTCCGGGCCGTCGCTGGGCGGGAACCCGCGCCGGGAGATGGCGCGGGACTCGATGCCGATCAGGCATACCGGCCGGCCACCGAGGTAGGCGTCGAACACCACACTGGTGTCCGCGTCGGCCATCCCGGCCCAGCGCTCCAGCACCGCCAGGTCCTGATCGGCCACGGCACGCATCAAAGTCCTTATGTCAAAGGGCTTCTTGCGATCGGGATTGGTCGCGGCGGAGAAGATCTCACCGACCGTGCTGAACTCGCTGTCCGGGTGCTGGTGCGGGTACACGCTGATGTCGCGATCCACCGGATCGCCGGTGACGGCCGTCCTCGGCGCGGACTCCCCCGGCACGATGTAGGAGTAGGCGTAGTGCTCGGCCAGCAGGTCGCAGGCGGCCGCCAGGTTAGGCACCCAGTACTGCGCCTGCCCATTGGGTCCCATCACCCGGTCGTAGCCGCCGATGCCGAAGTTGTCCTCGGCCGACACGCCACCGGAGAAGTCCAGGGATTGCTTGCCGGTGAGCACCATCGCGCTGTCCGGCGTCATCACCAGGATTCCCTTGGTGTGCATCAGCATCGTGGCCTCGGCGTTCCAGTACGGTTGCGCCCCCACGTTGATGCCGGCGACCACGACGTTGATCTCGTTGCCCGCCTGGGTGAAGGTGACGATGCGCCGCAACGCGCGGGCGATCCAGTCCATGTTCTCGGTGCCGGAATCCATCGAGATGCGAGCCCCGGCCGACAGCGCGAACCACTCCACCGGAACCTGCAGCCGCTCGGCCAGGTCGAGTGCCGCGATGATGCGCAGGCACTCCGCCTCCGACACCGCTCCCAGCGCCCGGGTCGGATCGCCGAGCAGCACCACGCGGGTGATGCCTTCCGGGTGCAGATCGGTGGGCGTGGAGGCGACCCCCACCACGATGCCGGCCTTGTTGCCGCCCGGCGCCCGGTCGACCGGAAGCAGCGTGCGACCGTCGGGCCCGTCGCCGAGGTCGTACTCGACGAAGCTGCCGCGGCGACCGGCGATCATGGCGGTCAGCTCGTACGGATAGACGTTGCCGCGCCGGCGGGCCCGCTGCACCTTCTGGTCGTAGTCGTCCAGCGGCTGCAGCCGTTCCTTCGTCGGCTCGGACACCGTGAACACCACGCCGGCACCGGGCTGGAAGGAGAACGTCGCACCGACCTCATAGACGTTGCCGTCCGGTGCCAGGATGCGGCCCTCTGCCTGCACGCTCTCGATTCCCGCGCCGACGGTAAGGGGCGAGATGGTGCGCTGCAGCGCGGTCAGCTCGTCCAGCGGCGCGTCGATGACCGGCCAGATCTGCAGCGAGACCACGTTCATGTCCAGCCGGGAGCCGGCATGTGCCGCGCGCGCCCGCCGGATCGCCTCACCGCAGGCGGCCACCGCGCGCTCGGCCTGAGGCATCGACACAACCCGCCCGGCGGCGTCGCGCACCAGCGACAGCTCCCGGATCTGGGCCAGTGCCACCAGTCGCTGATCAGCCTCGTTGTCCGGGGCCACTGCCAGGTAGAGCAGCACGTCATCCGGCGCGTCCAGCCGGGTGATGCGGAAGTCCCGCAGCCGCCAAAGGTTCAGCCGCCGTCCCACCATCGGGTGCACGCCGCGCACCAGGTCGTCCTCGTCGATGCCGGCCGGGTCGGGCCGGAAGGTGAAGTAGGAGACCTGTCGCCCGCCGCCGGGGACCACCGCCACCGCCAGCCGCCGCACCCGCTGCACCAGGCCGAGCTCGGCCAGCGCGGCCTGCAGCTGGGCCGAGGCCTCGTTGGCGGCCTCGGGCATCTCCGGCCAGGACAGGTAGAGATCGATGACCGGTTCCAGGCCCTCGGGCGAGGCGTCGAGCTGTTCGCGCAGCGCAGCGACCAGCTCGGAGTCCGCTGTCAGCTCGGGCATCCGGCCGACCGTGGTCAGCAGGTGGCTCGGCCGGTCGTCCACGGTGTAATCGCAGCTGACCATGGGCCGGTCCGCCGCGATGAAGTTGCGCAGGTTGTGCAGCTCGTACTCGCGGTAGTGCCGACGGGCCAGCACCTCGAGCATCGGTTCGTGACCGGAGACGCCGGCGTCCAGCCGTTCGGCCAGGAAGTGCACGATGCGCTCGGGCACCGCGGCCAGCGCGTCCAGCCGCTCGGTGTAGTCGGGGGCATCCGGGTGGCCGGCCAGGTAGTCCAGCTCGTCGCGCACGCCGGCCAGCACCTGCGCTCGCGCGGCCTCCACGATCGGCTGCTCGAACCAGCGGAACCGCACGCTGCGGGCCAGGTCGCCGACCACCGGGTACCGCAACTGGGTGGCGGCCACCAGCCGGTCCAGCGCGTCCCGGGCGCGCTCGCCGTCGCCGTCGGGCAACGGGTCCAGCATCCACTGCTGCAGCAGGCTGGTGATCACGTGCTGGTGGGTCGCCGCGCCGGGCTGGGCGAGGAAGATGCGGTACACCGCCTCCTCCAGCTCGGGGGTGCGCTCCAGCGCGGTGACCCCGTAATGCTGAAGCGCGCGGGCCAGCCGGGTGCGGAACGAGTCCGGCAACTGCTCGCGGTCGATATCCAGGCTGTGCAGGTAGGAGTGGAAATACTCGCGCGGGCTGTGCACCCGATCATCGGCCGGCTCTTCGCCGCCGGGGCGGTTGCGGGCGAGCTCGCACAGATCGGCGAAGGCGGTGAACACCTCGATCTCGGCGGCGATCGGCTGCCGGCCGGCCGCGACCAGCTCGGCGCGGCAGCGCTGGTAGTCGGCCAGTGTCTGCCCGGCATCGGTCAGGTCGAAGCCGAGCAGCAGATCGCACAGATCGCGCAGCTGCCGGGCGGCCCGGTCATCAACGGATTCCCCTCGCTCGCCGGGCAATTCCAGCTCCGGCCCGTCGTCGGCCGTGCCCTGCGCCTGTGTGCCGTCACCCACCGGTTCCAGCCGGATCATCGGCATTCCGGTCTCCACCTGACCGCCGGCCGCGACCAGCAGCGAGCGCACCCGGGCCGGGAACGGGGCGGTCAGCACCGTCTCCATCTTCATGCTTTCCAGCACCAGCACCGGCGCGCCCGCCGGCACCTCGTCACCCACTGACACGGGCACTGCGACCACCAGCGCCGGCGCGGGCGAGCGCAACACGCCGCCCTCGTCCCGGGTCACCCGATGGGTGGTGCCGTCCACCTCGATGACGCTCACGGTGCCGTGCGTGGCGCTGACCACCCGGAACCGCTGGTCGCCCACCTCGAGCCGGCCGTGGTGGGCGTCCAGCTGCTCGATCCGGGCGTCCACCTCGCGCAGTTCACCCTTGTCCATCAGGCCGACCCGGAACCGGGCCGGGCCGAGCTGGGCGACCTGCAGCTTGTAGCCGATGCCGCGCAGCTTCAACTCGACCGCGCGCCCGAACTGGTGCCGCGCCTGCGGACGGCCGCCGTGAGCGGTGGCCAGGAAGTGTTGCCGCTCGGCGTCTTCGGCCACCTGGTAGGCCTGGATCGCGGCCGCGACCAGCGCGATGCCGGCGTGCCGGTGTGACACCAGGCCACCTTCGGCGCGCACCCGATCGATCCAGCCGGTGTCGGCCGTCGCATCGATCACCGCCGGTTCAGCTAGCAATTCCAGGATGAAACTCTTGTTGGTGGCGCCGCCCTCGATGATCACGGTGGTCTCGGTCAGGGCGCGTCGCAGCCGGGCCAGCGCGTCCTCACGAGTCGGCCCGTAGGCGATGATCTTGGCGATCATCGAGTCGAAGTCGGCCGGGATCAGGTCGCCGGCGCTGAATCCGGTGTCGACCCGGATGCCGGGGCCGGCCGGCAGGTCCAGCAACTCGATGCGGCCCGGTGCGGGTGCGAAGTCACGGTCCGGGTCCTCGGCGTTGAGCCGGGCCTCGACCGCGTGCCCCAGCTCGCCCGGCCGGTCCCCGGTGAGCTTTCCTCCGGCGGCGACGTGCAATTGCAGCTTGACCAGATCCGTGCCGGTGACCAGCTCGGTGATCGGGTGCTCGACCTGCAGCCGGGTGTTCACCTCGAGGAAGGCGAACATCTTCTGCTGCGGCTGGTAGAGGAACTCGACGGTGCCGGCGCCGGCGTAGCCGACCGCGATGGCCAGCCGCTCGGCGGCCGCCTTCACCTGCTCGGCCTGCTCGGGCTCCAGCACAGCGGAGGACGACTCCTCGATGATCTTCTGGTTGCGCCGCTGGATCGAGCAGTCCCGCACCCCGATCGCCCACGCGGTGCCCTGCCCGTCGGCGATGACCTGCACCTCGACGTGCCTGGCCCCGGTCACCAGCGACTCCAGGAACATCACGCCGCTACCGAAGGCCCGCAGCGCCTCGTCGCTGGTCTGGTCGAAGACCGCGCTCAGCTCCTCGTCCGAGCCGACCTTGCGGATGCCGCGACCGCCGCCGCCAGCGGTCGCCTTCAGCATCAACGGGTAGCCCAGCCGGTTCGCGTGCTCCAGCGCCTCGTCCAGCGTGGTCACCGGGCCCTGACTCCACGGGGCCACCGGCACGCCGACCTGCTCGGCCAGCAGTTTCGAGCCGATCTTGTCGCCGAGCGAGCGCATCGCCGCGGCGCTCGGACCGATGAAGGTCACCTGCAGCCGCTCGCACAGCTCGGCGAACTCCGGCTGCTCGGCCACGAAACCCCAGCCGACCCAGGCGGCGTCGGCGCCGGTGCTGACCAGCGCACGCTCCAGCAGGGCCAGGTTCAGGTACGGCCGCTCGCTGGCCGGCCCGAGCGGGTAGGCGATGTCGGCCTCGCGGACGAACGTGGCACCGGACTCGGCGTCGGTGTAGAGCGCGACCGTCTCGATCCGCGGGCCGCCGGCCGCATTCACTTCCCGTACCGCGTGAATGAGGCGCATCGCGGCTTCACCGCGGTTGATGATCGCAATCCGACCGAACACCTTTTCCGCCCTCCTCCGCCCGCAACCCTGCGGCAATCGGTCCCACCCTAATAGTTGGCTTGGTCACCCCCTCGAGCGGCGAGCTACCCACAGGTACGCGCTGCCGGCTCGTGTGGCGGACGGGGCGTCCCGCAACCGCTAGACTGGTGACAGCGGCTCGGATCAGTTCTGTCTTCAGCTGCCATCACCTCGGCCTCAGCCGGCGATGACTTTCGCCTGAACGCCGTAGTTTTCGCGCGCACCTGTTGTTGACGCGCTGGACAGGACAACCTGTCGTCAGATTTGGAGTTCCACCATGGCGGATTCCCGCCCCGTATCTTTTGCTGCCCTCGGCGTGCCGGATCGGATCGTCGAGGCCCTGACCGGGCTCGGCATCGCGGCACCGTTCCCGATCCAGGAGGCGACCCTGCCGGACTCGCTCGCCGGCCGGGACGTGCTGGGCCGTGGCCGGACCGGTTCCGGCAAGACGTATGCCTTTCTCATTCCCACGCTGGCCCGGCTCGCCGCGATCGGCGGCCGGCCGTCCGCTCGGCAGCCGAGCGCGTTGGTGCTCGCGCCGACCCGGGAGCTGGCCAGCCAGATCGAGGCCAGTGCGCAGCCGCTGGCCCGGGCGCTCGGGCTGCGCACCGCCACCGTGTTCGGTGGGGTGTCGGCCGGTGCGCAGATCAGCGCGCTGCGTGCCGGGGTCGACCTGCTGATCGCGTGCCCCGGCCGGTTGGAGGACCTGATCGGCGGCGGTCACGCGGACCTCAGCCAGGTGCAGATCACCGTGCTCGATGAGGCCGACCACATGGCCGACCTGGGCTTCCTGCCGG
>DATAKO010000108.1:0-3160 GCA_036261575.1 Jatrophihabitans sp. | reverse complement strand
GCACCGCAAGCGCAAGGAAAAGGCGCTGCGCAAGCTCGACGCGATGCAGGCGAACCTGACCCGGCTGACCGACCTCACCGGCGAGCTGCGGCGCCAGCTCAAACCGCTGGGAAAGCAGGCCGAAGTGGCCCGCCGCGCCGCCGGAGTGCAAGCCGAGCTGCGCGACTCACGGCTGCGGTTGCTGGCCGATGACCTCAGCACACTGCGCGAGCGGTTGCAGGCAGAAGTGGCCGACGAGGAGGCGATCCGGACCCGGCGAGCCGAGGTGGAGCAGGCGCTGGGGGTCGCCTCTGCCGCCGAAACCGAGCTCGAACGGCAGCTGGCCGCCGACGCGCCGGCGGTAACCCGGGCCCAGGAGCTGTACTTCACGCTGTCCGCGCTGGCCGAGCGCTACCGCGGTACCCGCACCCTGGCGAGCGAACGGCTGCGGCACCTGCAGGAGTTCGCCGAGGAGGAACGGCGCGGTCGCGACCCCGAGGAGCTGGAGGCTGAGGCCGCGGAGCTGCGGGAGGAGGAGCTGATCCTCGCCGACGCGCTGGAGCAGGCCCGCCTCGCGCTGCAGCAGGCGGTCTCCGATCGCCAACAGGGGGAGCGAGAATTAGCCGACGCAGAAAGGGCAATGGTCGCAGCGGCCCGAGCCGTCGCGGATCGGCGGGAAGGGCTGGCCAAGCTCGCCGGCCAGGTGAACGCCCTGCGCAGCCGCGCCTCGGCCGGCGGCGACGAGATCGCCCGGATCGGGGCGGCCGCCGAGCAGGCCCGGGCGCGCGCCGAGACTGCCGCCCGCGAGCTCGAGCAGGCCAGTGGCGAGGTCGGCGCGCTGGACGAGGGCGAGCTGGACCTGGACAGCGCGCACGAGGCTGCGCTGGCGGCCCATGCCGAGGTGGCCGACCGGCTGGCAGAGCTGACCGAGCAGCATCGGGCGGCCGATCGCGAGCGTTCCACCTGGACCGCGCGCCGCGACGCACTGGCGCTCGGCCTGACCCGCAAGGACGGAGCCGGCGTGCTGCTGGCCGATGCCGAGGCTGGCTCCGGCGTGCTCGGCGCGGTTGCCGCGCTGCTGTCCGTCGAGCCCGGGTACGAGGCCGCCCTGACGGCGGCCCTGGGGGCAGTGGCAGACGCCGTTGCCGTCGATTCGCTTGCTGATGCCGGACGCGCGCTGGAGCGGCTCAAGCACGCGGATGCCGGCCAGGCCGGCATCCTGGTCGGGCAGCGCGAGCCTGCCGCTGATCCGGCCG
Source organism: Jatrophihabitans sp. (assembly GCA_036261575.1). GTDB lineage: Bacteria > Actinomycetota > Actinomycetes > Mycobacteriales > Jatrophihabitantaceae > Jatrophihabitans_A. Next base: position 1,925 of record DATAKO010000108.1, on the reverse strand, counting down.
GCTGGCCACCGCTGCCGGCCGGAGCGCGCTGGGCGGTGGAGCTGGTGCGCGCCCCGCAGCGGCTGATGCCGGCTGTGCAGGCCACGCTGGAGCGGGTGGCGGTCGTCGACTCGCTCGCCCAGGCGACCGAGCTGGTGGCGGCGCAGCCCGCGGTGCGGGCCGTCACCCGCGACGGTGATGTGCTGGGCCGCACCTGGGCCTTCGGTGGCTCCGGATCGGCGCCGAGCGCGCTGCAGGTGCAGGCCGCCGTCGACGAGGCCGAGGCGAAGGCGACCGAAGCCGCGCAGCGCTACCAGGCGCTGGAGCAGCAGCTGGCCGAGGTGGGGCAGCTGGCGACCGAGCGCACTGCGGAGGTGGAGCGCACGCTGGCCGCGCTGCACGAATCGGACGCCCGGCTGAACGCGGTGGCCGAGCGGCTGGCCGAGCTGGCGCAGTCCGAGCGCGCGGCGCGCGCCGAGGCCGAGCGGCTCGACCAGGCCCGCGCGCAGGCCGAGGCGGCCCGGGACGAGGATCTGGCGGGCCTGGTGGAGCTGGAAGAGCGGCTGCGGCTGGCCGAAGCCGAGTCCGACGACGGTGACGACGAGCTGCCGGCCGCCGACCGGGACGAGCGGGCGGCCTTCGTGGCTGCGGCGCGGCAGGCCGAGATGGACGAAAGGCTGTCGGTACGAACGCAGGAGGAACGCGCCCGCGCGATGTCCGGCCGGGCGGACCAGCTGATGCGCGCCGCCGCCGCCGAGCGGGAGGCCCGCCGGCACCAGGAAGAGGCTCGCAGCAGGCGCGCCCGGGGCGCAGTGGTGGCCGCCGCGGTCCGGCAGGCGTCCGAGACGGCGCTGGTGCACCTGGAGCGGGCGTTGGTACGGGCAGCGAGCGAGCGGGATCGGATACAGGCAACGCGCACCGAGCGGGAGCAGTCCCTGGCCGGAGCCAGGACTCGGGCCCGGGAATTGAGCGGGCAGCTGGCGCAGCTGACCGATGCGGTGCACCGGGACGAGGTGGCCCGGGCCGAACAGAGACTGCGGATCGAGCAGCTGGAGGCTCGCGCCGTCGATGAGTACGGCATCGAGGTGGACGCGCTGCTGGCCGAGTACGGCAACGATCAGCCGGTGCCGCCGTCGGCGCAGGAGATGGCCGAGTACCAGCAGGCCATCGAGCGCGGCGAGCAGGTGTTCCAGCCGCAGCCGGGACCGTTCGACCGAAGCATGCAGGAGAAGCGCGCCGCCCGGGCCGAGCGGGACCTGGCGCTGCTGGGCAAGGTGAACCCGCTGGCACTGGAGGAGTTCGCGGCGCTGGAGGAGCGCCACCAGTTCCTGGCAGCCCAGCTGGAAGATCTGAAGAACACCCGCCGAGACCTGCTGACCGTGGTCAAGGAGGTGGACGACAAGATCCTCGAGGTGTTCACCTCCGCCTACCACGACGTGGCGCGCGAGTTTGAGATCGTTTTCGCCACCCTGTTCCCGGGCGGCGAGGGCCGGCTGGTGCTGACCGACCCGGACGACATGTTGCTGACCGGCATCGAGGTGGAGGCGCGGCCGCCGGGCAAGAAGGTCAAGCGGCTGTCGTTGCTGTCCGGCGGGGAACGCTCGCTGACCGCCGTGGCCATGCTGGTGGCCATCTTCCGCGCCCGCCCCAGCCCGTTCTACGTGATGGACGAGGTCGAGGCGGCCTTGGACGACGTGAACCTGGGCCGGTTGGTAGGCCTGATCGGGGAGCTGCGGGCCAGCAGCCAGCTGATCATCATCACGCACCAGAAGCGCACCATGGAGGTGGCCGACGCCCTGTACGGGGTCACCATGCGCGGTGACGGCATAACCCAGGTGATCAGCCAGCGCCTGCGCGACGGCAGCGACCCGCTGCCGGCCGAGACGGCCGGCGCCAGCTGAGCGGTCAGGCTGCGTGCTGGCCGGCGCCGGCGGGTCGCCAGAACG
>DATAKO010000104.1:0-2423 GCA_036261575.1 Jatrophihabitans sp. | reverse complement strand
AACCCGTTGCTCGAGTGTCTGCCGAGCGGATTCTAATCAGACACCCAGCCTCGCGTGGCGGTCATCCGCGAGTGTCGAGCGGACTGGCGACGTCGACTCACCGCTGATTACTGTCGGGAAGATGAGCGAGGAGAAGAACGTCCGCCCGGCTGGTGCAGGTCTGACCGATGAGGAGATGGTCGAGCAGGTCTCCGGCCAGACCTCGAGCGATCTGAAGAACGCCGACGTGTTCGAGAGAGAGGCAGATGGCACTGCGACCGACACCGAGGCGGCGAAGGCGACTGCGGACGAGCTGGCCGGCGAGGCCTGACCCATCGGCTGACCGTGGGGGCGCTCAGCCGACCGCGGTGCCGAACAGGTGCCCGATCAGATAGGTCAGGGCTAGGCCGGCGGCACCACCGACGACCACGCGCGTGACGGCGAGCCTGACGTTCGAGGCACCGATCCTGGCGCTGACCGCGCCGGCGATCGCGAGGGCAAGCAGCACCACGAACACCGTGACCGGCACCCGCCAGGCGCGCGGCGGCAGCAGGATCGCCAGCAACGGCAGCGCTGCGCCCAGGGTGAAGGAGATCGCCGAGGCGACGGCGGCGTGCACCGGGTTCGTCAGCTCGTTCGGATCCATGTTGAGCTCAGCCTCGGCATGCGCGGCGAGAGCATCCTGCTCGGTGAGTTCCTTCGCCACCTGTTCGGCCGTGGCGCGGGCCAGGCCCTTGGCCTGATAGATCGCCGTCAGCTCGGCCAGCTCCTCCTCGGGGAAGTCGCGCAGCTCCTGCCGCTCCTTGGCGATCAGGGCCGCCTCGCTGTCGCGTTGGCTGCTCACCGAGATGTACTCGCCCAACGCCATCGACACGGCCCCACCGACCAGGCCGGCCAGGCCGGCGGTGAAGATCGGACCGCGCTGCGCGGTTGCTCCCGCCACGCCCACCACCAGAGCCGCTACGGACACGATGCCATCGTTGGCACCGAGCACCCCGGCGCGCAGCCAGTTCAGCCGGCCCGCCATGGAGGCGGAGTGCGGCTCGTCCTGGTGCGGCTCCGGGGCAGGAACTGTTGATTGCAGCTGTTCGGACACAAGCCTAGTATGTCGAGTTCCCGGCGGCCGCCACCAGCAAGGGCAGGCTTGCCTGAGATCGGACCGGGCTAGATGGCGAGGGCGCCCGCGACGACGGTCAGCACCACGCCGACGGCGAACAGCACTATCTGAGCGCCTGCCATCTTTCGGGTGTTGGCGCTGTAGATCCTTGGGCTCGCCTCGCTTTCCAGGTTGCCGGCCATGGTCATCAGCGCGCCGACGCCGGCCAGGATGGACAGCGCGAGCACGGCCCACGAGGTGATCAGCACGCCCTTCGCCCAGCTGGACGGGTGCGGGGCGAACTGGTCGAAGAACGTCAGCGTCAGCGTGGTGATGCCGGTCGCGAGCGTCAGCACCTGCTGCACGACGCCCTGAGCGAAGGTGAAGGCGGTGCGGTCCGGCGCGGTCATCAGCAGAAGGGCCAGAAGCCGGGGCAGAGGCGGTTGAAGACGCCCTCGGCCGTGCCACCCGAGATCGTGGCGCCGGCGATCCGGGCCATCAGCTCATCATGTGCGGCGTCGTCGTTCTCGCCGTCACCGGCGGCCTCACCGGCCACGGCGACCGAGGCTGCCAGTGCGTGCGCCACGCGCGGCGCGACAGTGCTGACCTTGTCCGGGAATTCCTCCGTGGCGCCAGTGCGATCCAGCTCCTGCCAGCCTCTGCGAAGACGAGCGCGGATCACCTCGCGGGCATCGTCGTCCAGCTGGACGTGGAAACGGTCGCCGAAATCTCGTTCGACGCTGGCCAGAGCTTCGTCGACAGCCTGGCCCGCTGGATCGGTCATTGCCGCACCCCCGCACAGTCTCGAATGCCCTGAGTCGTCCACGTCGTGGATCGCAAGCTACGCCCTTCGCGTGGTTGCCGGGAGAGCCTGGCGAAGCTGGGCATACTGCCGGGATGGACTCGAACGCGCCCGTTGTTCCGTTCGACGAGGGTTGGCTCACGGCAGGGGACGGTCACGTACTGCGCTACCAGCAGGTCGGATCGCCGTCCGGGACGCCGGTCATCTACCTGCACGGCGGCCCGGGCTCCGGTTGCACCCAACCACTTCGACGCCCGGCGCCACCGCGGCATCCTGCTCGACCAGCGCAGCGCCGGCCACAGCATTCCCCATGCGAGCGAGCAGGACGTGCACTGGGCCAGCATCGACATGGATCATCACGTGGCCGATGTGGAACGCCTCCGGTCACACCTGGGCATCGATCGCTGGGTGGTCTTCGGCATCTCGTGGGGTTCGGTGCTCGGCATCACCTACGCCCAGCGTCACCCCGACCAGGTATCGGCTGTGGTGCTGGCTGCCGTGAGCACCGGCACCGAGGCGGATATCGACTGGCTCACCGTGCACGCG
>DATAKO010000097.1:0-11964 GCA_036261575.1 Jatrophihabitans sp. | reverse complement strand
CTCCACCGCCTCGAGCAGATCGGAGTTGTAGCGCTTGCCCTTGTCGGAGATGGCGATCCGGCTGTAGCGCTGCTTCAACTCTGCGATGTCGCGCTCGGCCTGCGACAGCGACTCCTCGGTGCGGAACACCTGGGCGTTGCGGTCCATGGTGTTCTGCAGTTCGGTCCGGATGGTGCTGACCCGCTCGCTACCGCTCGATTCCAGCAGCCCTTGCACCATCGCAACGACCCGTGACTCGGCCGCGTCGGGCAGCTCCGGGTGCGTGTCGACGCTGTTGGCGTACTCGGCCGCTGCGATGCCGGCGCGCCGGCCGAAGACGTTGATGTCCAGTAGTGAGTTCGTGCCCAGCCGGTTCGACCCGTGCACCGAGACGCATGCCACCTCGCCGGCGGCGTACAGGCCGGGCACCACATCGGTGTTGTTGCGCAGCACCTCCGCCTCGACATTGGTGGGCACGCCACCCATGGCGTAGTGGGCGGTCGGATAGACCGGCACCGGCTCGGTGTACGGCTCGACGCCGAGGTAGGTTCGGGCGAACTCGGTGATGTCCGGCAGCTTGGAGTCGATCTGTTCCTTGGGCAGGTGGGTCAGATCCAGCAGCACGTAGTCCTTGTGCGGCCCGGCGCCACGGCCCTCGCGCACCTCGTTGGCCATCGAGCGAGCGACGATGTCACGCGGGGCCAGGTCCTTGATGGTGGGCGCGTAGCGCTCCATGAAGCGTTCGCCGTCGGCGTTGCGCAGGATGGCACCCTCGCCGCGGGCGGCTTCGGAGAGCAGGATGCCCAAGCCCGCCAGGCCGGTGGGGTGGAACTGGAAGAACTCCATGTCCTCCAGCGGGAGCCCGAGCCGCCAGACCGCGCCCATCCCGTCGCCGGTGAGGGTGTGCGCGTTCGACGTGGTCTTGAAGACCTTGCCGAACCCGCCGGTGGCCAGCACCACCGCCTTGGCGTTGAACACGTGGATCTCGCCGGTGGCCAGCTCGTAGGCGACGACTCCGGAGGCCACCTGCACGCCGTCGGCTCGCTCGGTGAGCAGGATGTCGAGCACGTAGAACTCGTTGTAGAACTCCACACCCTGCTTCACGCAGTTCTGGTAGAGCGTCTGCAGGATCATGTGGCCGGTCCGGTCGGCCGCGTAGCACGAGCGCCGCACCGGGGCTTCGCCGTGGTTGCGGGTGTGACCGCCGAAACGGCGCTGGTCGATCCGGCCCTGCGGGGTGCGGTTGAAGGGCAGCCCCATCTTCTCCAGGTCCAGCACCGCGTCGATGGCTTCCTTGCACATCACCTCGGCGGCGTCCTGGTCGACCAGGTAGTCACCGCCCTTGATGGTGTCGAAGGTGTGCCATTCCCAGTTGTCTTCCTCGACATTGGCCAGCGCCGCGCACATGCCACCCTGCGCCGCTCCGGTGTGTGAGCGGGTCGGGTAGAGCTTCGTCAGCACCGCGGTCCGGGCGCGGCCGGACGATTCCAGCGCCGCGCGCATACCGGCCCCGCCGGCTCCCACGATCACCACGTCGTACTTGTGCGTCTGCATGCTCGGTTCTTCCTGCCTCTATGCGCGCCCGCGGGCTGCCTGGGCGGCGGCTGGCGAGCGGTGCGGCGGTCCGCCGCGTGGACTACGAGATGTTCGGGTCGAAGGTGAAGATCACCAGCGTGCCGAGCGCGATGGTCAGCCCGGTGGCGGTGTAGAGCAGCATCTTCAGCCAGAACCGGCTGGCGTCGCGCCGGGTGTAGTCGTTGATGATCGTGCGCAGGCCGTTGGAGCCGTGAATCATCGCCAGCCAGAGCATCAGCAGATCCCACACCTGCCAGAAGGGCGAGGCCCAGCGGCCGGCGACGAAGCCGAAGTTGATGCGCTGCACGCCGCCGTCGAGGATGTTCATGATGAACAGGTGCCCGAGCACCAGCACGACCAGCAGGATGCCGGACACCCGCATGAACAGCCAGGCGTAGAGCTCGGTGTTGGTGCGGCTGCGGGCCCGGCGCTGGCGCGAACGGGGAGCTTCGATGGTGGTCATGGATCAGCTCCCGAACAGCGTCTCGACGGTGTGCTTGAGCATGAAGTACGCCCCCGGCACCATGACCACGACCCAGACCGCGACGATGGTCCACAGCATCTGGCGCTGCAGTCGCGCGCCCCTGCTCCAGAAGTCGACGGCGATGATGCGCAAGCCGTTCAGTGCGTGGAAAAGCACCGCGCCGACCAGGCCCAGTTCGAGCAGGTTGACCACCGGGTTCTTGTAACTGGCGATCACCGTGTCGTAGGAGGACGGCGAGACGCGCACCAGGGCGGTGTCCAGCACGTGGGCGAACAGGAAGAAGAACGTCAGTACGCCGGTGATCCGATGCATCACCCAGGACCACATGCCTTCGCGGCCCCGGTACAACGTGCCGGCCAGCTTGGTGATCCCGCCACCACCTCGCGCGGTGGATGTTCGCGGTTCGGTTCCAGTCGACAAACCCGGATCTCCTCATGTGCGAATGCCCTGCGGACCGGCCGGAGGGCCCTTCCGACATTAGCCTCAGCGCGCGCTCATACCCAGGTCGGCCGGCTGTGATGTGACGCGTCGGACAAGCTCCGTCCAGCGGTCGTGCGGATGGGCGATTGGTCCGGATGCCGCGGGCCCGTGCACGGCACCTCGGCGGCGGCCCCCGAGCGTCACGGGCCTACCTCCCGGCGGATCGTCACGACGGGGCGGCCGTGCGTTGCGGGCCGCCGCCGCACAACATCGTCACAACAATGTGGTGACGAAGCGTCACCGGGTTTTCTCCCGGCATCCGTGGCGGCTAGCGTACGTCGATCGGGGGATTTCCTCGGCGGAGATCTCGAAGATCGGCGACCACAGATCCTGGAAAGAGGAGAGGAACTTGAGCCAGCTGCTCAGCACCAAGAGGACTACGACGGTCGCCCTGGCGACCGCCACTGCAGCGGCGCTGCTGCTGTCCGCTTGCGGTTCGAAGAAGTCGGACACGAATGCCGGTGCCGGCAGCACGGGCAGCGCGTCGAGCTCCGGCGCCAGCACCGCCAGCTTCAAGGCGTGCATGGTGACCGACACCGGCGGCATCGATGACAAGTCGTTCAACGCCGCGGCCTGGCAGGGCATGCAGAAGGCGCAGTCCGACGGCAAGGCGACCGTTTCCTACGTGCAGTCCAAGCAGGAGACCGACTACGCCCCGAACATCGCCTCGCTGGTCAACCAGAACTGCAAGCTCGTCGTCACCGTGGGTGGCCTGATGGCGGATGCGACCGTTGCCGCCGCCAAGAAGAACCCGAGCCAGCACTTCGTCGAGGTCGACTCGGCCGGCAACGGCACCAACCTGCAGGGTCTGCAGTTCAACACCGCCCAGGCGGGCTTCCTGGCCGGGTACCTGGCCGCCGGTTACTCCAAGACCGGCAAGGTCGCGACCTACGGCGGCCTGAAGATCCCGCCGGTGACCGTCTACATGGACGGTTTCCAGGAAGGCGTGAACTACTACAACAAGCAGAAGAGCAAGTCGGTCCAGGTCATCGGCTGGGACGAGAAGGCGCAGAACGGCAGCTTCGCTGCCTCCTTCACCGACCAGAACAAGGGCCAGCAGCTGGCGACCAACTTCGTCGCGCAGGGCGCGGACGTCATCTTCCCGGTCGCCGGTGGCACCGGCCTGGGCAGTGCGGCCTACGCGAAGTCCTCGGGTAAGGCCGTGATCATCTGGGTCGACACCGACGGCTTCGTCTCCGCCCCGCAGTACGACTCGGTGTTCCTGTCGACGGCCGAGAAGAACATCGCCGACGCGGTCACCAAGTCGGTCGAGGACGCGGCCGGCGGTAACTTCTCCACCACCGACTACATCGGCACCCTGGCCAACAACGGCACCGGCCTGGCGCCATTCCACGACTTCGACTCCAAGGTCGACCCGACGCTGAAGTCGGAGCTGGACCAGGTCAAGGCGGACATCATCAGCGGCAAGATCACCATCACCTCGCCGTCCCAGCCGAAGTAGCGCCTCACCCGCTCTACCCTCACCGACGCTGCGCTGGTTGGATGACCAGCGCAGCGTCGGTGCTTGTACGGCTGACGCAACGACAGGACGAGCAGCAAGGGAGCAGGCGTGCGCCTCGAGCTGGCCAAGATCACCAAGCGCTTCGGGCCGCTGGTTGCCAACGATGCCATCGACCTCGTGGTCGAGCCCGGCCAGATTCACGCCCTGCTGGGCGAGAACGGGGCCGGCAAGTCGACGCTGATGAACGTCCTCTACGGGCTGTACCAGCCCGACGGCGGCCAGATCCTCATCGACGGTCAGGCGCAGCGGTTCGCCGGACCGGGTGACGCGCTGGCGGCCGGCATCGGCATGGTGCACCAGCACTTCATGCTGGTGCCGGTGTTCACCGTCGCGGAGAACGTCATGCTCGGTCACGAATGGACCACCGGACCGTTCGGCCGGCTGGACCGCAGGACCGCGCGGGTGAAGGTGCGTGAGCTGTCCGAGCGCTACGGCCTGGCGGTAGACCCGGATGCGCTCGTTGCCGACCTGCCGGTCGGCGTGCAGCAGCGGGTCGAGATCCTCAAGGCGCTGCTCGGCAACGCCCAGGTGCTCATCCTGGACGAGCCGACCGCCGTCCTCACCCCGCAGGAGATCGACGACCTGATCCGGGTGATGCGTGAGCTGCGGGAGAGCGGCACCTCCATCGTCTTCATCACGCACAAACTGCGTGAGGTCAAGGCGATCGCGGACCGGATCACCGTCATCCGCCGCGGCAAGGTGGTCGGCGAGGCCGAACCCACCGCTTCCGAGCCCGAACTGGCGGCCATGATGGTCGGCCGCAACGTCAGCCTCACCGTGCAGAAGGAGCCGGCCCGCGCCGGGGCGACGGCGCTGGAGGTACGCGGTCTCAAGGTCGCCGACGACCGGGGGCAGACCACCGTGGATGGGGTCGATTTCACCGTGGCCAGCGGCGAGATCGTGGCGCTGGCCGGGGTGCAGGGCAACGGCCAGGAGGAGCTGGTCGAATCGCTGCTCGGCCTGCGGCTGCCTGAGGCGGGCTCGATCCTGATCAACGGCGAGGACATCGCCGGCCACTCGATCGACGACATCCTCAACCGCGGCGTCGGTTTCATTCCGGAGGACCGCAGTCACGACGGCCTGGTGGGTGCGTTCACGGTCGCGGAGAACCTGGTGCTGGACACGTATCACAGCAACGAGTTCTCCCGCGGCCTGTCGCTGCGGCTGGACCGGATCAATGCCAATGCCGAGGCCCGGGTCGCGGAATTCGACATCCGGACGACCTCCATCACCGCACCCGGCGGCTCGCTGTCCGGCGGCAACCAGCAGAAGATGGTGATCGCCCGCGAGCTGTCTCGGCCGCTGAAGTTGTTCGTGGCCTCCCAGCCCACTCGCGGCGTCGACGTCGGCGCCCAGGAATTCATCCACAACCGGATGGTCGCCGAGCGCGACCAGGGCACCGCGGTGGTGCTCGTCTCGACCGAGCTCGACGAGGTACTGGGCCTGGCCGATCGCATCCTGGTGATGTATCGGGGCCGGATCATCGGCGAGCTGCCGGCCGGCGCCTCCCGGGACCAGGTCGGCCTCATGATGGCCGGCGTGCCGGCCGAGCAGGCCCAGGCCGCGGCGGCCGAACATCGCAGCGTGCTCGCCGAGCAGGATGTCGCAGGCGACGCCGCAGCGGCCGCCGCGCCCGACGCTGAACCTGAGGCTGACCGGGAAGGAACGCAACGATGACCACCGAACTGGCGACCGAGCCGACCTCGGCCGGGCTGCCGAGCGAGGCCCGAGCGGCGAGCGGGCGCAGCAGGTCCTGGATCGTCACCGTCCTGGCCATCGTGCTGGCTCTGGTCATCGGCAACCTGATGGTGGTCTTCTCCGACCAGCAGGTGCGGACAGATCTGGGCTACTTCTTCAATTCACCGAGCGACTTCTTCAGAGACGGCTGGTACACCTTTCGGGACGCGTTCATCGCGCTGTTCGAAGGCGCGATCTTCGATCCCAACCACGCCAGCACGGTCAGCCAGGCGTTCGGGCCGATCACGAACTCGATCTACACCGCAACCCCGCTGATCATCGCGGGACTGTCGGTGGCACTCGCCTTCCGCGCCGGCCTGTTCAACATCGGTGGCAACGGCCAGGTCATTGCGGGCGCGTTCTGCTCGGGCTGGGTCGGCCTGATCGTGCAGTTGCCGCCGGTCATCCACCTGGTCCTGGCGATCGCCGCCGGTATCGCCGGCGGCGCCTTCTGGGGTTTCATCGCAGGCTTCCTGAAGGCGCGCGCTGGTGCCCACGAAGTCATCACGACGATCATGCTCAACTACGTCGCGACCTTCGGTCTGCTCTACATGCTCGGTCGGAAGTCGATCGTGGCACCGGACAACCCGCAGGCGTCCAAGCCGATCCACGGCACTGCCCGGCTGCCGCACCTGTTCGGTTCGAACGAGCGGATCGACCTCGGCATCGTGCTGGCACTGGTGGCTGCGGCCGCGGTGTCCTGGGTGCTGACCAAGAGCACCATCGGCTTCCGGCTGCGAGCGGTCGGGCTCAACCCGGCCGCGGCCCGTACCGCCGGCATGAGTGTGGGCCAGGTGACGATGCTGGCGATGGCCCTGGCCGGCGGCCTGGCAGGTCTGGCGGGCACCGCGCTGGCTCTGGGTGGCGGGACCTCGTACGTGATCACGCCCAACATCGCCTCCAACGTCGGTTTCGACGCGATCACCGTGGCGCTGTTGGGACGCTCGAAGCCGTGGGGCGTGGTGGGCGCCGGGCTGCTGTTCGGTGCGCTGCGCTCCGGGGGCGCACAGATGCAGGCGGCCGCGAGCGTGCAGGCGCCGGTCGACATCATCACCGTGGTGCAAGCGCTGATCGTCATCTTCATCGCGGCGCCCAAGCTGATCGAGGGCATCTTCCGGCTCAAGCGGCTCGGCATTCCACCGGTGGCGACCGCGACCACCAACCTGGCGATGGCCATCGGGGACGTCCGTGCCCGCCGGGTGCCCAAGCACATCGCCTCGGGGGCGGTCATGATCATCCTCGGGCTGCTTGCCTTGTGGAAGTTCGTGCCCGGTCAGCGGCTCGCGCATCACGCCACGTTCGTCTTCTCGCTGAACGACAAGCACAGTGCCACGTTGAACGTGGCTGCCCGGCCGGTGATCATCGTGATGTGCCTGCTCATCGTGGTCGCGGGCATCGTGCGGATCAGCCAGCTGGTGGCGGCCCGCTGGTGCGTGCTGGTGGCCGTGGTCGGGCTGCTCATCGGCTTCGTGACCTGGGGCGTCGCCGGCGCGATCGGCGGCATCAACGTGGTGAACCTGCTGCAGGGCTCGCTGTTCCTGGCCGTGCCGCTCATCTTCGGCTCGCTGGCCGGTGTGATCGGTGAGCGCGCGGGCGTGGTCAACGTCGCGATCGAGGGCCAGTTGCTGCTCGGCGCCTTCGTGGCCGCGGTCGTGGCCACGGTGACCGGCAGCATCTGGTTCGGCCTGCTCGGTGGCATGATCGCCGGGCTGCTTATCGCCGCGGTACTGGCCGCGCTGGCCATCCGCTACCTGGTGGACCAGGTCATCATCGGCGTGGTGCTCAACGTGTTCGCGCTCGGCATCACGAGCTTCCTGTTCAACAAGCTGCTGTCGCCCGAGGCGACCACGTTCAACGAGCCGGGCTACTTCCGCAACTACAAGATCCCCGGCCTGGGCGATATCCCCATCATCGGCCCGGTGTTCTTCGAGGGCACGCTGTTCCTTTACCTCGCCTACGTCCTGGTCGTGCTGGTGCACCTCGGCTTGTTCCACACGCGGTGGGGCCTGCGGGTCCGCTCGGTCGGGGAGCATCCGCGGGCGGCCGACACCATGGGCATCAACGTGGCCCGCACCAGGTATCGGGCGGTCATGCTGGCCGGGCTGATCGCCGGCCTCGGCGGGGTTTTCCTGGTGATGGGCGCGGGTTCGGCCGGCACCTTCGCGCTGAACATGTCCAACGGCAAGGGCTTCATCGCCTTGGCCGCGGTGATCTTCGGACGGTGGCGGCCGGGCGGTGCAGTGGCGGCCGCGCTGCTGTTCGGCTTCTCCGACCAGCTGCAGTCGTTGATGTCGCAGGCCCAGGCACCGATCGACTCGAACCTGCTGCTGATGCTGCCCTACGTCGTCACGCTGCTGGCGGTGGCCGGCTTCATCGGGCGGGTGCAACCACCCGCTGCCGACGGCCAGCCCTACGCGGCGCACGGGTAGGTGTGGCGTGCCGGACATCGACTGGAATGAACTGCGGTCGGCGGCGTCGGCCGCCATGCGCACCGCCTACGCGCCGTACTCCGGCTATCCGGTGGGTGCGGCCGCGCTGACCGACGATGGCCGGATCGTTTCCGGTTGCAACGTCGAGAACGCTTCCTACGGCCTCACGCTGTGCGCGGAGTGCGGGCTGGTGTCGGCGCTGCACGCCAGCGGTGGCGGCAAGTTGGTCGCGTTCACCTGCGTCAACCGGGACGAGACGCTCATCATGCCGTGTGGTCGGTGCCGGCAGCTGCTGTGGGAGCACGCCGGCCCCTCGTTGGTCCTGGCCACCGACGACGGTCCGGTGCCGATGAGCGAGGTGCTGCCACGCGCGTTCGGTCCCGCCGACCTGCTGTGAGGTCCGTGGCCAGGATGCTGCCAGACTGGCGGGCATGAGCGAACCGTTCGATGCCGTCAGCGTGATCCGGACCAAGCGCGACCATGGCCGCATCCCCGACGCTGAGATCGACTGGATCATCGACGCCTACACCCGGGGCGTGGTGGCTGACGAGCAGATGTCGGCGCTGGCCATGGCGATCCTGCTCAACGGCATGGAGCCGGCCGAGCTGGCCCGGTGGACGCAGGCGATGATCGGCTCGGGCGAGCGGATGGACCTGTCCGCGGTGCAGCGGCCCACCACCGACAAGCACTCCACCGGCGGCGTGGGCGACAAGATCACGCTGCCGCTGGCGCCGCTGGTGGCCTCGCTCGGTGCCGCTGTGCCGCAGCTGTCAGGCCGGGGGCTGGGCCACACCGGCGGAACCTTGGACAAGCTCGAGTCGATCCCGGGCTGGCGCGCGTCGCTGTCCAACGCCGAGTTCCTGGCCCAGCTCAATGAAGTGGGTGCGGTCATCTGCGCCGCCGGCGACGGGCTGGCACCGGCGGACAAGAAGCTCTACGCGCTGCGTGACGTGACCGGCACGGTCGAGGCGATCCCGCTGATCGCCAGCTCCATCATGAGCAAGAAGATCGCGGAGGGCTCCTCGGCGCTGGTGCTGGACGTGAAGGTGGGTAGCGGCGCCTTCATGAAGACCGTTGCGGACGCCAGGACGCTGGCCGAGACGATGGTGGGTCTGGGCACCGCCGCCGGCACCCACACCGTCGCCTTGCTGACCAACATGGACATCCCTCTCGGACGCACCGCCGGCAATGCGCTGGAGGTCGCCGAGTCGGTCGAGGTGCTGGCCGGCGGCGGACCGGCCGACGTGGTCGAGCTGACCGTCGCGCTGGCTTCGGAGATGCTGGCCGGCGTCGGCATCACCGACGTCGATCCGGCTGAGGCGCTGGCCGACGGCAGGGCGATGGATGTCTGGCGCCGGATGATCAGCGCCCAGGGCGGCGACCCGTCGGCACCGCTGCCGGTGGCGAGGGAGAAGCACGTGGTGACGGGGGACCGGGCAGGGACGCTGAGCAGGCTGGACGCCTACGCGGTCGGGGTCGCAGCCTGGCGGCTGGGGGCCGGACGGGCGCGCAAGGAGGATGCGGTGTCGCCGGGCGCGGGCGTGGTCATGCTGGCCAAGCCGGGGGAGCAGGTCAGCGCGGGCCAGCCGCTGCTCGAACTGCACACCGACGATCCGGCCCGGTTCGAGCGCGCGCTGCAGGCCCTGGACGGAGGCTGGGAGATCGGTTCAGGCTTCGCGGCTGCACCGCTGATCCTGGACCGAATCACCGCCTGAGGTGACCGGAGCGGACCGGGCGCCGATGCCGGAGGTGCCAGTCGGGGCGCGCCGGGTCGGCGTGGCCTTCGCCCGGCTGCCGGGCTGGCTGGACGGCTTCGCTGACCGGCATGGCCCGCTGGAGGTCGAGGCCGGGGCCGAGCGGCTGCTGCTGACCGCGGCAGACGGCTCGCGCGCCTGGCTGGACGTGCCGTTCGGGCCGTGGCGGCCGCCCGAGTCCGGGCCGCTGACCGCGCTGCAACTGCACCTGAACCGGACCCGACGGGTCGGCGTGCTGCTGGTTCGCCGGGGCGGTTACGCGGCCGGGGTGTTCGCCGGTGCTCAGCTGCTGTCGTCCAAGGTCGGCACCGCCTACGTGCAGGGCACCACCAAGGCCGGCGGTTGGTCCCAGCAGCGCTATGCCCGTCGCCGGGCCAACCAGTCCCGCGCCGCGTTCGCAGAGGCGGCCGACGTTGCTGCTCGAATCCTGCTGCCGGAGCGGTCGCAACTGGACGCGCTGATCTGCGGCGGCGACCAGGGCGCCATCACCCAGACCTTGGCCGACCCGCGGCTGGCGCCGCTGCTGCCGCTGCGCTGTCCGCCGTTCCTGCCGGTTCCCGACCCGCGGCTGAAGGTGTTGCAGGCGACGCCGGAGCAGTTCCTGGTGCTGACCATTCACCTGGTGCCGTAGCGAGGTCCGGTACGCCCCTGCCGTGCCTGCTGTCCCTGCCGTCGCCGCAACCCGGCGCTGCTGCCGGGGCCGGCGGCGAGGCATGATCGTGGGGTGCCGGACCCGAGCGACTCGAGCGAGCAGCCGCCAGCCCGCGGCCCTCGCGGCGGGCCCGCTGCGAGCCCGGACCGGTTCGAGGACCTGGTCGAGAACGCTGCCGAGGAGGCGGATGGGGAGCTGGCCGGCGCGCTGGCGGGCCCCGAACTGGTGGCCTCGCCGGATTGGGCGCAGGGTGTGGTCGCGCAGGATGGCAACACCATCGTCTACACCGATCTCGGCCCGACCGACGGACCGGTCGTGGTACTGGTGCACGGCATGGTGTCCGACAGCACGACGTTCACCAGACCGGCGCAATTGCTGGCCGCGCGGGGCTTCCGGGTGATCGCACCGGACCTGCTGGGACACGGCCGGTCCAGCAAGCCGGCGACCGGCGGGTACCTGCTACCGGACTTCGCCGCCAGCGTCGCCGGGCTGCTGGACGAGCTGGGCACCGGCCCGGTCACCCTGGTCGGGCATTCGCTCGGTGCGGCTGTCGTCATGCAGCTGACCCGGGATCGGCCGGACCTGGTGCGGCGGCTGGTGCTGGTTGCCGCAGGCGGCCTCGGCAAGCAGATCCATCCGCTGTTCCGTGCCGCCTCCCTGAAGGTGGCCGATCCGTTGTTCCGGCTGGCTCTGAACGAGCGCACCGCGCCGATCCTGCGCCGCCGCCGGCTGCATCGCTCGCTTCGGCTGTCCGAGGACGTGGTGACCAACCTCGGCCGAGCCGGCAGCGGCCTGATCACGCCGACCGGCCGGGCCGCGTTCTTCCATACCCTGCGCGGCGTGATCGACCGGTCCGGCCAGCGCGGCTCCATGCTGGAGCTGGGCTTCCTGCCCCGGGCGCTGCCGACGCTCATCGTCTGGAGCGTCGCCGACCCGATCGTGCCGGTGTCGCACGCCTACCAGGCGCACGCCTACCTCACCAACAGCAGGCTGCTGATTCTGGAGGGCGCGAGCCACCAGCCGCATCACGCGCATGCCGCCGAGTTCGCGGCGGCGGTGGCGGACTTCATCGCCGAGACCTGAGCGGTCGGTCGCAGCTACTTGGCCTGCGACCACCTTTGCACGACGCTGATATCTGCCACGAACCGGACCCTGCCGGTTACCGGCGCCCACCGGTGCGCCGCTTCGGTCAGGGCGTCGGAGACCACCGCGGTCACCCTCCCGGCCTGCTCGACCGGGCAACGCACCAGCAGTTCATCGTGCAGGCACAACACGATCCGGGCGTCCAGGTCGCGGGCGCGCGCCCGGACCGTGACCGCCCAGATCTTGAATAGTTCGGCGGCCGCGCCCTG
>DATAKO010000089.1:0-4213 GCA_036261575.1 Jatrophihabitans sp. | reverse complement strand
TCCACCCGCTGCCGCAGCTGAGCGAACCCCTCCGGCCGGTTGCCGTAGTCACTCCACCAGACGTTCCACGCATCCACGTGCGGCAAACCGATGCCCACCATGCGTGGGCCGACGGAACCGAGCATCAACGGCGGGCCGCCGGGACGCACCGGCGCCGGGTCCAGCACGCACCGGCTGACCTCGTAGAAGTCGCCGTGAAGATCGCAGCGGCCCTCACGCAGCAGTTGCCGGATGATCGTGAAGGCCTCGGCGAACCGCGACACCCGCCGGTCGTAGGGAAAGCCGAAGGCGGTGTACTCCCGCTCGTTCCAGCCGGCGCCGAGGCCGAGGATGAGCCTGCCGCCGGAGATCGCGTCGATTCCGGCAGCCTGCTTGGCCAGCATGGCTGGTGCATGGAAGCTGGTGGAGGCCACCAGCGGGCCGAGTTCGATCCGCTCCGTGATCGCCGCGATCGCGGCCAGCGTTGTCCACGCTTCCCAGGGCCCGCGAACCTGACCGCCGGGTAGGTCGTAGAGCAGGTGGTCGCCGAGCCACAACGAATCCAGCCCGGCTCGCTCCGCGGTCCGCGCCATCTCGGCCAGTTCCGGCCAGGGCACGACGCGCTCGACCTCGGGCAACTGAACCCCGACCTTGCACCGCATTCGCATCAGATTGGGCCGCGCTCAGAAGTGCGCGCTGGCTGCCTCGACCAGGCCGGTGATGTCGGCCGGGGTCAGCGTCAGGTTCGGATGGCGCAGGGTTCCCGTCGGCTCGATGCCCCGGATCGGTTGCCGCAAGTCGAACTGGACGCCGCGGCGGGCGTTCGTGGCGAAGGTGAGGCCGCGGTCGGTGATACCCAACCTCGCCGGGCCGGCCACCTTCAGGTAGCGATACGGCCCGGTCACGGTGATGCTGGCGATGTTGGTCAGCGGCGTGCTGATCCGCCACGGGCCGAACCGCGCGCGCAGCTCGGTATCGGTCACGGTGATACCGCTGGTGCGCGGGGTGACGCCGAACAGCCGGGCCGGCAATCGGAAGGATTGTTCGAACCCGAAAGCGAATTGCCGGCCCGCTGTCGACATCGACGGCTCAGCTCTGCGAGACGTCGCCGCGCCAGCTACCGGTCTCGGTGCCCTGCGACTCGATGAATTCCTTGAACCGGTCGAGGTCCGCCTTGACCTGGTGGTCATCGACGCCGACCGCGGCCCCGGCCTTCTCCAGCACGCCGTCGGCATCCCAGTCCAGCTGCACGGTCACACGGGTCTCGTTCTCGTTCAGGCGGTGAAAGGTCACCACGCCGGCGTGAGTGGTGCCGTCGGTGGACTTCCAGGCAACCCGCTCGTCCGGGTGCTGCTCGGTGATCTCGGTGTCGAACTCGCGGGTGACGCCACCGATCTTGGTCACCCAGTGCGAGTGGGTCGGGTCGGTCTGTGTGATCGTCTCGACGCCGCCCATGAAGTGCGGGAACGTCTCGAACTGCGTCCACTGGTTGTACGCGGTGCTGACGGGAACTGCGACGTCGACCGACTTGGTCACGTTGGGCATGAGCACTCCTGCAAGAGGGAGGACTCCCCTGACTGGTTGAGGGGCGGGCGGCCGGTGTGCCGGCGCGCCCACCCACCACCGTACGCAGCGCCTTCCCGCGCCGGTGACGGCAGCCATCGCGCCCCGCGCCGCCGGTGCACCCACGGTGTGCAGTTGGTGAACAGCGGCCCTCGGCGCTTGCGCCGGTCACCGCGGCGCGCGCAAGCTCGTGATCATGGCAGCACGGGTCGCGCACGTCGTCATATTCGTGCAGGAGAACCACACCACGGACAACTACTTCCCGTCGATGCGCGCGTGGGGAGCCAACGTGGCCACCGGCTGGCCGGTCCAGGCGAACCCACCGGCCAGGGATCAGAACCACACCCGGGCGGCCTACGCGAAGTGGCTGCACGCCCAGGCGGCGGGCACCGCCACGCCTGCCACTCACACCCAGTTCGACGACGTGAGCGTGCTGCCGTACTACGCCTACCTCGCCGCGACCGGTGCCTTCCTGGAGAACCACTGTTCCGGCTTCGGCACGAATTCCACGCCGAATCACCTGCTGATCGTGGGCGGCCAGACACCGACGCTGCGCAACCCGCCGCGCGGCAGCGCCCAACCCGTGTGGGACCTGCCGTCCGTCCTGGGACACGCCGGCGAGCATGGCGTGAGCTGGCGCGCCTACACCGGTACCTCCGACTACCCCGTCGCCTTCTACAAGCAGCTGGCCGGCTCGGCCAACGTCGTGGGCAGCGACCAGATCGTCACCGACGCCTCCGCGCTGCCGCAGCTGAGCATGGTGTGGCATGACAGCCCCTACGACGAGCACCCGATCGCCGACGTCCGGCTGGGCCAGGACAAGATCTGGCAGGCGGTCGACGCCGTGGTGCGTGCCGGGCAGTGGGACGACACGGTCTTCATGCTGACCTGGGACGACTGGGGCGGCTGGGATGACCACGTCGCCACCCCGGACGTCGAGCACACGCCCGACGGGGTGCAGCTCGCGTTCGGCCCGCGGGTGCCGCTGTTGATGTTCGGCGGCCGGGTCCGTGCCGGCATCGACAGCCGGTGGAATTCCCACGTCAGCATCGGCAGGACTGTGCTCGACCTGCTCGGGCTACCACCGCTGGGCGTGCCCCGGCTCGATGGCGCGGTGAGCCTCGCCGACCTCATCGGCGATCAGCCGGTCATGCCCACGCCACCGGCCTTCGGCAGCACGGTGGTGCAGCCCGAGCCGCCCAGCCCGGCACCGGCACCGGCGCCGCTGCCACCGCCCCCGGCCACGAGTTCAGCACCGGTCGGGCCGGTCGTCCTGCGCGACGGCAGCACGCTGCCGCCGCCGAATGACCAGCCGGTGAGCTGACGGGCTGTGCCCGGCGTCAGTCGTGCACCGGGGTGCCGCTGACCTGGTGATCGGCCTGGAACAGCGCCTCGGCGAGCAGGGTGCGCACGTGCCCGCCGCGCAGCCGGTACACCACGCGCTGGCCGTGCCGGGTGCCCTCGACCAGGCCGGCGAAGCGAAGTTTCGACAGGTGCTGGCTGGCAACCGTGGGCCGGCAGCCGGCGGCCGCGGCGAGGCTGGCCACGTCCAGGTCGGCCGCCCGCAGCGCCCACAGCATGCGGACCCGGGTGGGATCGGCCAGCAGGGCGAAGGAGGTCACAGCCGCGGCGACCTGCTCGTCACGCAACTCGTCCGGGTGAAGCTGGGACGGCGGCGCCGGTTCGGCGGGTCGGGTGGCCACATCGCCATCGTACAAGCATCTCGATGTATTCACATGCATGCAGGTGTTGGTAGCCTTGGCCCTGTCCCATCGCCCGAAGGAAGCTGATGTCTCACGACGCGCGCCCCCAGCAGCACGAGCATGCGCACGAGCATGCGCACGAGCATGCGCAGCACGCGCATTCGCACCGGCACGAGCACGGGCACGGGCACGAACGCTCGCTCGGCGTGCGGTTCCGGCACGCGCTCAGTGAGCTGTTCGGCACGCATTCCCACGATGTCGCCGACCAGTTCGACGACGCGCTCACCGGCGACGCCGCCGGCCGGCGCGCCCTCTTCAGCAGCCTGGGCGTGCTCGCGGCCACCGCCGCGTTGCAGGCGATCGTGGTGGTCTGGTCCGGCTCCGTGGCACTGCTCGGCGACACGCTGCACAACGTCGCCGATGCGCTGACCGCGGTCCCGCTGCTCATCGCCTTCACCCTCGCCGCCCGACCGCCGACCAAGCGCTTCACCTACGGCTACGGCCGCGCGGAGGATCTGGCCGGGCTGTTCGTGATCGCGATGATCGCGCTGTCCTCGGCGCTGGCCGGTTACCAGGCGATCGACCGGCTGCTGCACCCACAGCAGGTGCACCGATTGTGGGCGGTCGCCGTGGCGGCGCTGATCGGCTTTGCCGGCAACGAGATCGTCGCCCGGTACCGGATCACCGTCGGGCGCCGGATCGGATCCGCGGCCTTGGTGGCCGATGGGCTGCACGCCCGCACCGACGGCTTCACCAGCCTGGCCGTGCTGCTCGGCGCGGGTGGGCTGGCCCTGGATTGGCGGTGGGCTGATCCTGTCGTCGGCCTGGCCATCACCGTCGCGATCCTCGGCGTGCTTCGCACAGCGGTGAGCCAGGTCGGCGCCCGGCTGATGGATGCGGTGGACGCCGGGCTGGTCGACCGGGCCCGCGCGGCGGTGACGTCGGTGGCGGGAGTCCGTACCGTGGAC
>DATAKO010000081.1:0-26473 GCA_036261575.1 Jatrophihabitans sp. | reverse complement strand
CGGCCACCCGGGCTGCGCCTGGACCCATCGAGCCGAGCAGCTCGCCCGCCTTGCCGACGCCCGGGATCAGACCCACCACGTCCAATGCGATCTTCTGCCAGCCCGGGCCGCCGCCGGTGAAGGTCTGGCCGAGATCGCCGGTCAGGGCCAGGCCCGACGCGGCTACCCCGCCGTAGATGACGAGGCTGCCCAGCATCGTGTCGGTGCTGAGCACCGCAAGGGCCGCGATCAGGCCGGTCCCGCCGGTCAGCGCGACCACCACAGCGACGACCGCGACCACGACGAGCGCGATCGCGACCCACTTGGCGACCGTGGACAGCGTGCTGAAGAACTTGTGCCAGAAGGACTCGTTGCGCATGCCCTCCGAACCAGCGTGATCGATCTTGGCCACCACAGCGTTGTCGGCCTGTACCCGATCGTGTGTCTTGAGCGTGTCCATCTGCCGGTAGAGCGCCTGCAACGCGTTGTAGGCGTCGTTCACGTTCGCCTGCAGCGTCGCGTGATTGGACGAGGCGCTCGCGGCCTGGCTCGCCGCGGTGGCGGCGGCGGACGAGCCCGGCTTCACCCCGGCCGGCGCGGGGGCGGTGTGGTAGTTGACGGTGTAGGGGGCACCCTGCTTGAAGCCGGGGGCCGTCAGATCCCCGTGCGAATAGGAACCGGATTCGGGATTGGCCACCAGCCACTGGTGCAACGCGGCTGCCTCGGTGTTGTAGTGCGCCTGAGCGTTGTAGATCTTGGTGGCCAGCGCGTTCGCCCGGTTCTTGATGTCGGATACGGCCGACACGTAAGCCTGAAAGCCTGCCGCCGCGTCGGCGTAGGAGGTGTGCAGCTTGTCCAGCTGGCCGAGGAAGTCGGAGGAGATGTTGGCCTTGAACTCCTCGGCCGGTGCGCCCCGCCACACCGCGTCCGACACCTGATCTTTGAGCCCGTTGAGGCTGGTCCGTGCGTGCAACGCGGCGTCAGCGGTGTCTGCGAGGTTCTGCTGCAGCGCTTGGATCTGTCCGGGGTCACCGGCACCGGGGCTGTTCTTACCCTCGAACCAGCTGTTGTCGACCACTTACTTTCCTCCCGTGTCCGGACCCTCGTCGACGAACTGAAACGTCGAGATGATGGCGTCGAAGAGCTGCGCGAAGACCTCGCGCATCGGCAGCGTTGGCGTCGCGCCGGTGGCAATGATGAGGTCGGTGCTGTTCGGCACCCCGATGTAGTACTGGTAGACCGCGACTTCGGCGGTGCCGACGCCGGCAGGTGCGCCCGACCCTTGGGCGGCCGGCAGTTCCACCTGGGTGCGGTCGAGGTACTCGCTGCGTACCGCGGTGCCTATGAAGGGGATGTCGAACAGCGTGTTGGTGCGCTCCCGCTGCTCCCCGAGCTCGGCCAGCACCTGATGTGCCTGCACACCGTCAGGGGTGCGATGCCGGGTGAGAGCCAGCGAGGCGGCGATCGGCAGCCCGTCCTCGGTGAAGGTGGCCAGGATCGCGGCGAACGACAGATCCTGTGACCGCGCCAGCTTGAGCGCGTGCCGAAGTTGCTGCTCGATCTGGCCACGGTGTGCCGCTACCTGCGGATCCTCGGCCACCCGGCGTTCGAGCAGCTGCTCGACCTGCTCAGGGATCCGGCTGGAGCGCGGATCCAACGGCAACCAGCCCGGCGGCAGGTTCATCCAGAAGCCGAGTTCGGCCTTGCGCATGCTGGTCATCGGGGATCAGTGCTGGCCGCTCTGCTGGGACGACTTGGCCAGGTCACGTTCCTGCTCGGCATAGGTCTGAGCGATGCCGGCTACCTTCTGCTGCAACTTCTCGATGTTGCCGGTGATCTTCTTGCGGCCGTCCCGCCAGCCGTTGACGAAGGCATCGAGCCGATCGGCCACGTGCTGCGAGCCGAGAGCCGGTTCGTAGGACTGCAGGTCGTCCTTGACGTTGTCCAGCGAATCCTTGATCGATGTGAGCCGGTTGGCCAGCTGCTGCAGCGCATCCAGGTCGACGAAAAGATCGACAGCCACTGCGTGCTCCCCCGCTTCCTTGCTGTAGTGCATCCGCGGGCTGAACCGGTCAGCCCGTCCGAGATCAGTAACGACCTGTTCTGTTGCTGGGTACTTCGGTCGGCGAGTACCGATCGCTGATTATCCAGTAGCAGGAACCGCTCTGCTCCTGAACCAGTCAGCTCCTGTAACCGCTCTGCTCCTGGAACCGCTTCGGGAGCAACCGGATTCGTGGTCCGGTCAGCGCCAGCGGCCGCTCGATGCGGCAGCGCTGCGAGTGCAAGCCACGCCCGTCGGGTCGGCGGCTTGGACGGTGCCGGGCGATCTGTGATCGCCCGGCACCTCACACGCGGCGTTGGTGAACGGACTCAGCTGGAGAGCTGGCTGGTGAGCTGCTGCTCGGTCTGCTCGTAGGTGGTGGCCGCGGAGCCGAGCTGCTTGGAGATGCCGTCGAGGGCCTGCTTGAGCTGTCCGGCTGAGGTGTGCCACTGCTGGTAGAGCTCGTGGAAGGCCGAGGAGGCCGAGCCCTGCCAGCCGTTGTCGACCAGACCCTGCACCTGGGCGTGCAGCGAGGACAGCCGCGATTCGATGTCGGCCGAACCCGACGCCAGCTGACCGCTGACCGAGTGCAGATCAGCCGAGGTCACCTTGATGTTGGACATCCAAATCCTCCGTGAGAGACGTGACGAGAACACACCCAACCCGCGTGAGCTGAGCGTCAGGGCAAACGATACCCAGCTCTCTAACGATCTATTCCTGTTATGGAAACTTGTAGCTGCAACGACCGGCTTGACCGGTTCTGCCCTTCCCCTGCGGGCGCCCGGGAGCCCCCGTTCTTCGGGGTTCTGGCGGCCTTGCCGGCCCAGCCGACGGCGTAGGAAGGATCGTTGTCAGGCGCCCAGGTCCGATTTCGGCCACTCGGTGGCAGGAATCGGCCAGCTTGATCGAACCGCGATCCAGCTCGTCCGGGGTATCGCTTTACCGCGGCAGCGACGCGTCGATGGTGAATCGAGGAGGTTGCGATGCGGCGAATGGCGTTGCGGTGGCGACTGGCCCTGGGTTTCGGGGTGTTGTGCGTGCTGCTGGCGGTGGTGGCCTCGATCGGGCTGAGCGCGGCCGCGGGGCAGCGTTCGGACGCTGCTTCCGGCTCGTCCGGCCAGCTGGCGATCAGTCGGGTCGGTGCGGTGAAGTTCGACGCCGCAGTCATCGCGCTTGCCGAGAACTCTGTGGCTTACGACGTGAGCTCCGCATCGGACCCGAGCGGTGACCTGCAGAGCTTCACCAGTGCGGTCAGCGCCTTCGACGGCGACTACGCAACCCTTGCCGGCACCGTCACCGACGCCGGCGAACGCACTGATCTACAGGCCGCCAGGGCCGCGATGACCACGTACGTGGACCAGTCCACCCAGATCAACCGCGAGCTTCAGCAAGGCACCCCAGCCTCGCTCAAGCAGGCCAACGTCGGGATCGCTGCACTGGCCTACGGGTCGGTTGCGAAGCCGCTGCAGGCCCTGAACCAGGCCGTACTCGAGCAGGCCGCGGGCGCCGAGCGGCACGCCCGGCAGGCGGCGTCCCGGGCCGAGGCGATCGTGTGGATCACCGGCATCGCGGCAGTCCTGGTGGGACTGGCGTTGTCGATCGCCATCGCGCGGTCGGTGACCCGCCCGCTGGGCCGAGCGGTAGCTGCCCTTACGGCAGCGCAGGAAGGCGACCTGCGGGTCAGCCTCGAGGACCGGCATCGCGACGAAGTAGGACAGCTCGCCCGGGCAGTCGATTCGGTGCTGGGCCGGCTGCGCCACTCGCTGGCCGCGATCGGCGCCGAGGTCGAGATGCTGTCGAGCACCTCCTCGGTGCTCACCTCGGTCTCCTCCGAAGTCGCCGCGGAGGCTCGGCACACCGCGGAGAGTGCCGGCAACGTCGCGGCGGCAGCGGGCCAGGTTTCGGACAGCACGCATACCGTCGCCGCCGGCGCGGAGGAGATGAGCGCCTCCATCGCCGAGATCGCCAACAGCGCCCGCGCTGCCGCGATGGTCAGCGGTGACGCGACGCGGCACAGCGAGTCGGCCGGTGCGGCCATGACCAAGCTGGCTGATTCGAGCGGGCGGATCAGCGAGGTTGCCAAGGCGATCACGGCCATCGCATCCCAGACGAACCTGCTCGCTCTGAACGCCACGATCGAGGCGGCGCGAGCCGGAGAGGCCGGCAAGGGCTTCGCGGTGGTGGCCTCCGAGGTGAAGGATCTGGCCCAGGAGACGGCGCGTGCAACTGAGGATGTGGTGGCCCGGACCAACGAGATCTGTGCCGACACCGCCACCGCAGCGGCGGCGATCGCGCAGGTCGCGGCCGTGCTCGGCGAGATCGAGCAGTACCAGACAGTCATCGCGGCAGCGGTCGAGGAGCAGAATGCGACCACCGATGAGATGAGCCGCAACGTAGCGCTGGCGGCCTCCGGTGCCGGCGAGATCGCGGACACCATCGGCCGGGTCGCGCTCGAGACCGAGAACGGCACCGACCGGGCCAACCGGACCCACTCAGCGGCCGTCGAGGTGAACGACGCCAGCGACCGGATCAGGGAGGCGCTGGCCGGCTTCCAGTACTGAGCTGCGCAAGGCCCGCGCCGGTCGTAGCTCGATCGTGACCGGGTCGTGTGAACGGCCCGCACGCCTGGAACGTAGGTGTCCGTGAACGGCACATCGAGCAGCTCAGGCAGAGGAGAACGCTCATGAGCACATTCACCTACCGGAATCCATCAGCGGCCGCGGTCGGCATCTCGGCACTCACGCTGGTTGCCGGATGCTCAGCCAGCGGAGGAAACAGCGCGGGCACCTACGGCGGCGCGCGCGCAACGGCCGGCGCGGGTACGGACGCCGTGCGGTCCTCGGGCACCGTAGGAGCCCGCGACGGCTCGAGCGCGGGTTCTCCGGCCACGCTCTCGGGCGACGCCGAAGTGGGCACTCGCGTCATTGCAACCGAGCGGGAGTACGCGATCACCCTGTCCCGCACGGCATTCCCCGCCGGCCGGTACACCTTCACCGTCCGCAACGTCGGGCGGTTGTCGCACAATCTGACGATAGAAGGTCCTGGCGTCGACACCGTCGCCTCGCCGATCACGCCCGGCGGCGGCACCAGCTCTGTCTCCGTGACGTTCACGAAGGGCAATTACGAGCTGTGGTGCTCGGTGGACAGCCACAAGGACAAAGGGATGGATATGAACATCACTGCGCCCTGAGGGCGCCTGACGCTGGACTGACAGGTGTGACGAGCGGGCCGAGAACCAGAGCGGTCGAAAAGCTAAGAGGGTCCGGACCAAGCGGCCCGGACCCTCTTCATTTTGTGGGGTAACCAAGAAGGTCGGAGGGCCGGAACTGCTGGCCTCCGTCAGAGGTCGTTAGGCTCCGTCCCGCGCTAAGAACGTCGTCGTCCCGCGGAAAGATCAACTTCTTACGAGGCTGCGCCCGCGCTGCCCGGGGCGGCGGGGGCCATGACGACGTCGCGGACGAGCGCGCCGGTGGGCACTCCGTCCCCGACGCCCTCTTCACCCAGGCTTAGGCGCAGCGCGAGGAGCAGGCGAAGCCCTGCCCGCACACCGACAGCCCGACACGACGACGGCCGCCGCGCATCAGCGCGACGGCCGGTTTGGCGTTTCCAGGCCGGATGAACAGCGGATCCGACACCGCCGGCGCACGGATCACCCGCGAAAACCACAAAGGCCCCGGAATCCGGGGCCTTCGTCGTGGTAGCGGGGACAGGATTTGAACCTGCGACCTCTGGGTTATGAGCCCAGCGAGCTACCGAGCTGCTCCACCCCGCGTCGGTAAATCCGATACTACCGGCACCCGAACCCGCGGCCAAATCCGGGTGCCCCGATCCCGAGGGCGGCTACTTGCTGGGCTTCGGCGCCGCGCTGCCAAGCGTGCCCAGGTACTGCTTGGTCAGCTGCGCAACCCTGGCCTGCGCCTCACCGATCTTGGCGGGATCCCCGGTCTTGTAGGCGGCCGACAGGTCGTCGAAGGCTGCGTTGAGCTGGCTCAGCAACTGGTTCTGCGCCGGCGTCGCCGTGGAGGGTGCGGGCGCGGGGGCTGTGCTGCCGGTGGCCGAGGGTGACGGGCTGGTGGACGGCGAGGAACTGGGCGACGGCGATGTTGCCGCGCCGATATCGTTCAAAGACTGGCCGACGACGGGCTGACTCAGGTTCTGCAGGGCGCCCGCCAGATCTGCCGCGTAACCGACCCTGTCCCCGTACGCGACCTGGACCCGACGCAGGATCGGATAGGCCTGGTCACCTGATGCCTGGACGTACAGGGGCTCCACGTAGAGGAACGAATCCCCGATCGGCAATGTCAACATGTTGCCGTGAATGACGCTTGAACCGCCCGTGTCCAGCAGGGAGATGTCCTTTGAGATCGCCGGCGTCGACTTGAAGGTGTTGGCGATCTGCTCCGGCCCTTGGATGACAGCCTTGCTTGCGATCTTGAGCACCGTCATCTTGCCGTAATTGGGACCGGGATCGCTGTCGACAGAGATGTAGGCCGCCAGGTAGGTGGAGTTGTTCACCTTCATGGGCGTGGTCAGCTGGAACTGCGGCTGCCCCGCGGGCACTGCAGGATTGCTCGCCAGCACGTAGTAGGGCGGCTGGGGCGCGGTTCCGGAGGTCAGGTTCGGGTCATTGGAGACGGTCCACTTGTCGCTGGAACTGTAGAACTGCTTCGGATCGTCCACGTGATACTGCTCGAGCAGGGTTCGCTGCACCTCGAAGAGATCCTGCGGGTACCTGACGTGCGCCAGCAGGTCTGGATTGCTCGTCAGGTCGGACTTGGGCTTGACCAGACCCGGGAAAACCTTCATCCAGGTCTTGAGCACGGGATCGTTCTGGTCCCACTGGTAGAGCGTCACCTTGCCGGTGTAGGCGTCCACGGTTGCCTTGACCGAGTTACGGATGTAGTTGATGTCGCTGTTGGCCTGCGCCGCCGTGCGATTGGTGGCGGTCAGCGAGTCCGAGGTGAGGTCGGACAGCGACTCCCTTTCCGAGTAAGGGTAATTGGCAAGCGTGGTGTAGCCGTCGAGCATCCACACGATGTGACCGTTTACCACCGCGGGGTAAGGGTCGCCGTCGACAGTGAGGAATGGCGCCACCTGCTGCAACCGCTGGCGCGGATCCCTGTTGAAGATGATCTTCGCGCCCGTGGCACTGGCAACGTCGTTGAGGACGAAGTTGCTCTCTTGATACTTGATGGCGAAGGCGAGCCGGGTGAAGATGTTCGACAGCTTGATACCCCCGCTGCCCGCGTAGGTGGTGCGCTGGTCGATCCCGTCGTACTCGCGCGCGGCGCCTTGGGCTCCGACGATCGAGTAGTCCGGGAGCTTCTCTCCGTAGTAGACCTGGGAGTACGGCTGGTTCGGGTTCAGACCCAGCGGGCCGTCCGGCGGCAGGTCCCCTTCGGTGAACGTTCGGGTGTTCGTCACATCGCTGCTCGCCGCGGCAGCGACGAAGCCATCACCGTGGGTGTAGAGCGTGTGCAGGCTGATCCAGTTGGTCTGATTGCCCTGCAGGTTGTCCCGGTCGAGCTCGCGCACCCCGACCACGTAGTCCTGCAGCTGATTGCTGACCGTGTAACGGTCGATGTCCAGCTTGGTCGGGAACCCGTACACGTTGCGAAGCTGCTGGAACTTGGCGAAGGTCGGCGACACGACGTTCGGATCCAGGATGCGGATGTTGGAAATCGTCGGATCGCTGCTGACCAGTGCGCTGGTGTTGGGGTCGGCCACCGCGTCATAGGTCTTGTAGGTCACCGTGCCACCAGCGCTGTCAGTGACGATGCCGTAGGCCTGCCTGGTCGCATCGATATTTCGCAGGATGTAGGCCGCTTCCTTGTCGTTGGCGTTCGGCTTGACGCTGAACTGCTGCATCAGGAAGGGGTAGATGCCGCTGATCGCCAACGACAGCACGAGCAGCACGACGAAGCCGATCACCGGCACCTGCGCGCTCTTGAGCCACAGGCTTGCCAGCACCGACAGTGCGATCAGCAGTGCGATCCAGAACAGGATGGTCTTGGCGGGTAACGAGGCGTGCACATCGGTGTAGGAGGCACCGGTGACCTTGCCGCGCCCGGAGAACACCAGGCCGTAGCGGTCCAGCCAGTAGGCGCAGGCTTTCAGCAGGATGAAGAAGAACACCAGGATCGTCACGTGCCGTCGCGCCGAAATGGTCAGCTTCGGACCGGGCGTGGCGATCCGGAAAGCGCCGAAGATGTAGTGCACGGCCAGTGCGAGCAGCAAGGAGAAGATCACCGCGTTGAACGCGAGCCCGAGCACCATCCGGTAGAACGGGTAGTCCCAGGCGAAGAAGGAGATGTCGCGGTGGAACTGCTGGTCCTTGATGCCGAAGGCGGTTCCGTTGCGCCACAGCTGCCAGACCTTCCAGTTGGCCTGACCGGTGGCGCCGGCGATGATGAAGATCAGCGCGAGCAGCGCGCCGAAGGCCAGTCGCTTGCGGGGTTCCAGCGCTACCCGGTAGCGCTCGAGGTTCTCCTGCTCCTGCGAGATCGGGCGGAACGGCGGCCGTAGCCGGTAGGCCAGATACACGTTCGCCCCGATGAGCACAGCCATTACCAAGCCGACTACCAGGAAAAGCACCAGTCGGGTCAGCAGAATGGTCCGATACACCTGGCGGAATCCGACCTCGCCGAACCACAGCCAATTCGTGTAGACGGTGGTCAGGCTGCCCAGCAACGAGACCAGGACGATCAGCACCACAAGAACGCCGATGAGGATCTTGCCCCGGCGGGACACCCTGATGCTGGGCATTTCAGGCCGCATGGCCACGGACGCTCTCCTCATCTCGTGCCGGCGCAGCCCCGGGGGCCGCGCCCTCTGCTAGGAAGCAACGTACCGATGCCGGAGCCGGTTCCGGCGCAGTGGCACGATCTAGAGGTGACCGTACCCGTCCCTCCCCCGCCCTCGTTCGTGCTGGAAGCAGTCGCTGCCGAGATCGAAGCATTCGTCGGTCAGTCCGGCTGGGATCAGCAGCCGTCCCTGTTCGCTCTGGTGCCGACGAAGCTGCTTGCCGCCGACCCCTCGGCCGCGGCCTTCCTGGACAACCCGGACGGCGACATTCCGGATGAGGCGCTGACGCCGGTGGCGCAGGAGGCGCTGCCCGACGCGCCGCTGGACGAGGCCCTGGCGCAGATCGGCTGGCCGGCCGAGGTGGCCGGTTGCGCCCTCGCACAGGAAATCGTGATGCTGCCCCCGTCGGCCGAGTCGGACCTGTCCGACGACCTGGCCATTGATCAGGCGGCGTCGATGGCCGCCGACCACCCGGGCCGACGCGAGGCCCGGCTCGTGGTGGCGGTGCTGCGCGATGGGGGCGTGGCCAGCATCTTGCGGCTGCGCGGTGCCGGCGACGGGCCCGAGGACCTGCTCACCGGGGCTGACCTGGCGCCCAACCTGGCGGCCGCGCTCGCGGAGACGCTGGCCGACTGAACTCTGCGGCCGCGCCGCGATGCCGTCCGCTCCGCTGCGTGCCTTCGCCCGCCTTCCGGTGCGGCCGCCGGCGCTGCGTGGCGCCCGGCTCAGCAGTGCGGGACCGCGCCCCCGGAGGCCAGCGTGTCCAGGTCGCTTATCGCCTCGTGCAACGAGCTGACCTTCACCACGTCGAGGCCGCTGGGGATGTTGCCCCGCACGTCGGCGCAGTTGCTCGCCGGTGCCAGGAAGACGGTGGCCCCGGCGCGACGGGCAGCGATCATCTTCAAGGCGATGCCGCCGATCTGGCCGACCTGCCCGTTCGGATCGATGGTCCCGGTGCCTGCGATGAACCGGCCATGGGTCAGATCGTGCGAGCTGATCTTGTCGATGATGCCGAGGGAGAACATCAGACCAGCCGACGGCCCGCCGACTCCGGACAGGCTGAGTGTGACCTGAAACGGCAGCAGGCACCCGGTGCCCACCGCGACACCGAGCCGAGGAGTGCTGCCGCCGGCGGCCGGCTGGCCGAGGGTGGCCTGCACGGTCTGTGTGTGCCCGGCGCGGACCACGGTGACGGGCACCGTGTCGCCCGGCTTCTTGCTCGCCAGCACTTTCTGCAAGGTCGTGGAATCGGTGACGCTGGTACCCGCCACGCTGACGAACTTGTCGCCAGCCTTCAGCACATCCTTGTTCGGCGAGTCGGCCGCCACGGTGAAGATGCCGAAACCCTTGGGGTAGCCCAGCTCGCAGGCGGCGGCCGCGGTGGCGTTGTCCTGCGACGCGGTGAAGTCCTGCGCGTTGGCCGCATTCTGCTGCTGCTTCGACGTGCCCGGCGGGTAGATCGCGTCGTAGGGCACCACTACCTGGTCATGGCGTAGCCAGCCGTCGAGCGCGCCGGCGATGGTGGTCTTCTGCGTGTCCGACAACACCGTCATCAGGTTCAGGTGCCCGGTGGTCGCGCTGGTCGGATGCCCCGACACGGAGATGATGTCCTGGTTGTCGTACTGGCCGAGCGTGTTGAAGGTCGGGCCCGGGCTCTCCACCAGGTAGGGCACGCGCAGGGTGAAGGTCAGCAACCCCAGCACGAGGCAGATGACGGCACCGACGATGAGGGTGCGGGACTGGCGAGACATCGCCGACAGCGTAGCGGGCTGATTGCAGGATCGGCTCAGCAGCGGTACTTCCGTCCGCTCACTCCGTCGCGGGAGCGGCAGGATCGAGCACGACCATCGTCTCCGGCAGCGCCAGCACCGCGGCCGGCAACCCTCGCTGCACGCCCGACTCTGCCAGTGCGTCGATCAGGCGCCGATGCTGCTGCATGGCCTGCAGCGGACGGCCGTCCTGACGCTGTTCCCGCCGCGCTCGCGCGGCCAGCAGCACAGCGCCGACGCAGGTGCTGCACACCGGAGCCAGCAACCACCACAACCACGCCACGGCAATGAGGCTAGGGCCGGCGGTACCGGCAACGGTGGACGCGCGCCGAGAATGCGTTCGACGGTGCCGCTAGATCGCGCGTTCGCCCGCAGCGGAGCGGGGCACGGCTGCCGCATGCCGGCCGTTGGAACTAGCGTGAGCCCCATGAGCAATTTTGGATTCGGTTTCTCGCCGTTCGAGCCGAACGAGCCCGGTCACGGTCCGGACGACCTGTCCGGCAAGATCCCGCTGTTCGCCGAGTTGCAGCGGCTGCTGTCCGGCAACGGCGGTCCGGTGAACTGGGACCTTGCCCGCCAGCTGGCAATCTCGACGCTGGCGGCCCACCACCGGGCAACCGACTCCCACGACGCGGCGACGGTGGCCGAGGCGATCCGGCTGGCCGACCTGTGGCTGGACGCGGTGACGGATCTGCCGTCGGGTGTCACCACCAGCCAGGCCTGGAGCCGGGTCGACTGGGTGGAGAAGACGATCGCTACCTGGTCGGCGCTGTGCGATCCAGTCGCCAGCCGCGTGGTCAGCGCGATGTCGGGCGCGCTGCCTCCTGAGGTGGCCGAGCAGGCCGGCCCGATGGCACCCATGATGTCCCAGCTGGGCGGCATGATGTTCGGCGCCCAGCTCGGACAAGGTCTGGCCGCGCTGGCCGGCGAGGTGGTGTCGAGCTCGGAGATCGGCTTGCCACTCGGACCGGCCGGTACGGCGGGGATCGTGGTGGACAACCTCACGGCGCTGGCCGCCGAGGTGGACCGGCCGCTGGAGGAGGTAAGGCTGTTCGAGTCGCTTCGGGAGGCTGCTCACCAGCGCCTCTTCGCGCACGTGCCGTGGCTGCGCCAGCAGCTGATCGACTCGGTGGACGCCTACGGCCGCGGTATCAGCATCGATCCGCAGGCGATCTCCTCGATGATGAGTGAGCTGGACCCGCAGAATCCCGAGTCGCTGCAACGTGCGCTGTCCGGTGGCATGTTCGAGCCGCAGAACACCGAGGCACAGCAAGCTGCCCTGCGACGGCTCGAAACCTTGCTGGCGCTCACCGAGGGGTGGGTCGACGCGGTCGTGCTCGCCGCGGCCGGTGACAGGTTGCAGGGTGCGCCGGCCCTAGCCGAGGCGATGCGGCGACGGCGGGCGTCCGGCGGTCCCGCCGAGCAGACCTTCGCCACCCTGGTGGGCCTGGAGCTGCGACCCCGACGACTCCGGGACGCCGCCGCGCTCTGGGGAGCGATGGGCCAGTTGCACGGCACCGCCGCCCGCGACGCGCTGTGGAACCACCCCGACCTGCTGCCGACCTCCGAGGACCTGGACGATCCGCTCGGCTTCGCCTCCAACTACGGCACGTTGGCGGAGTTCGAGGTGCCGGATGACCTGTCCAGCTTGGCCAGTGCAGGGGAAGCGGACGGCGACGCTTCGGCGACTGCAACGGACGGCTCGTCAGGTGGTGGCGCTGAGTCGGCTTCGGACGCCTCGACCGAGGCCGACCACCAGGAACCATCTGCTGCGGGGCCGGAAGGTGAGTCCAGCCCGGAGTCCGAGGACCCCTCCGGTTCGCAGTCGGACAACCCCGGCAACTGAGCGGCCATCGCTACTCCTTCCAGGTAACCACGGGCGCGCTCGGTGTGGGGGTAGGCAGCCACCAGCTGCCAGAAGCTGGCATCGTGGCCAGGCTCCAGTAGGTGGGCCAGCTCGTGCATGAGGACGTAGTCGATCACCCACTCGGGCATGACCTGCAACCGGTGGGACAGCCGGATGGTGCGATCGCCGATGGTGCAGGAACCCCACCGGCTCGCCATGTTGCTCACCCAACGGACACTGACCGGCTGGGCGCGACCAGCCAGGTACGACCGGGACAGCCGCCGCGCCCGTTCGGCCAGTGCCTGGTCGCCCGCCCGGGCACCGGAGCGGGCGCGCACCGACTCCTTGCCGATCACCTTCTGGACCATCTCCGTGACCAAGGCTGCCTCGGAAGCGGCGGTCATGGCTGCGGGCAGCAACACGATGATCTTGTCTCCGCTTCGATAGGCGGACACTGTCTTGCGGCGGCGAGCCGAGCGGCGAACCTCGACCGGAACGCCCGCAACCACCGCGGGAGTGTTCGGCCGCACGCGGCGTGGGCTGATCGAAACCATGCCGCCACGATAGGCCGCACGGCTGACAACCCCGTTTCGCTGTGCACAGGTCGCGCCAAGTCCCCCATCTTGTCCACAAGCTTCATCCACAAGAAGGTCCACAAGTGTGGACATCGACTTGAGGGTTGCGGTTGCTGCTGTGGACAGCGGCGATCCGGTGCGGTCGCTCGTGCAACGCTCTGGACATGTCCAGGCCCGAGCATCCGCCCCCGCTGCGTGCGGACCGGTGGCCGCGCTTGCACGCGGCCACGGTGGTGCTGTGGCGAGCACCCGACACGGTGCAGCTGGAACTCGGGACGCGACGGGTGCTCCTACGCAACGTCGACCAGTCGCAGCTCGCGCCGCTGCTGGCGCCGGCACCTTCCGCCGCGGCCCGGCCAGTCGAGGCGACCGAGCGACGCCGGGTGCCGGGCGCGCTGATCCGCGCGCTGCAGCATCGTGGCTTTCTCACCCGCCGCCCGCCCGCGCCCGGCGCCATGGACAGCGCGGCACCGGCCTTCCTGACGCCGGAGCTGACTGCCCTCGCCGGCCGCTTCGGCGATGACGCCGCGGCGTTGCTGGCCCGGCGCCGGCAGCTCGCGGTTGCGGTGCACGGCACCACCCGGATCAGCACCACCATCGCGGCCTCGCTCGCAGCTGCCGGAATCGGGCAGGTGCACCTGGTCGGCGGCTCCGAGGCCTCAGCGGCCGACAGCTGTCCGGGCGGCCTGCTTCCCGACGATGAGGGCAGGCGATTCGCTGTTGCCGGAGCCGAGGCGACCCGGCGCGCCAGCCCGACGGTCAGCACCGCCGCGATCGACTACGGCAGGCCGGCCGATCTGGTGGTATTGACCGACCCGGCACCGATCGATCCGACCGTGCGGGAGGGCTTGCACCTGGAGGGACGCGCCCACCTGGCCGCGCATGTGGCCGGCTCGCGGGCGGTCATCGGGCCCCTGGTGGTGCCGGGCCGGACGAGCTGCCTGCGCTGCGCCGAACTGGTGCGCCGCGAGCACGACAGGGACTGGCCGCTACTGGCGATCCAGCTGGCGAGCCGGCCGCGACACCGGACGCACTCCGAGGTGGCGCTGTGTGTCGCAGCGGCCGGGGCGGCAGCCGGCCAGGCGCTCGGCTTTCTCGACGGGCAGCGGGTGGAGACGATGAGCGGCACGATGGAATGGCAGCTTCCGGACTGGCGGCTGCGCCGGCGAAGCTGGCCTGCACACCCCGCCTGCGGATGCGGCGCTGCCGGTGCCCGGAACGAAGACGGCACAATGGAATGGTGACCGACATTCCGCAGCGGGGAGTGGCCCGCACAGCCCGGCTGGCCAGGCTACCGCTGGGTGTGGCCGGCCGTGCCACCCTCGGCCTCGGCCGCCGGCTGACCGGCAGCTCTGCTGACGACGTACAGGCCGAGCTCGCACAGCGAACTGCGGAGCAACTGTTCTCCGTGCTGGGCCAGCTCAAGGGCGGCGCGATGAAGTTCGGCCAGGCGCTGTCCGTCTTCGAGGCGGCCTTGCCCGAAGACTCGGCGGCCCCCTATCGCGAAGCCCTGACCAAGCTGCAGGAGGCGGCGCCCCCGATGCCTCCGGCAACCATGCACCGGGTGCTGGACGAGCAGTTCGGCCGATCCTGGCGCACTCGATTCCATTCCTTTGACGACGAGCCCGCCGCTGCCGCGTCCATCGGGCAGGTGCATCGCGCGGTCTGGGCCGACGGTCGGGATGTCGCGGTCAAGATCCAGTATCCGGGCGCAGGCCCCGCCTTGATGGCCGACTTCACCCAGCTCTCGCGCTTCGCCCGGCTGTTCGCGGTCATCTCCCCCGGCCTGGACGTCAAGCCGCTACTGGCCGAGCTGAAGGCACGCGTCAGTGAGGAGCTGGACTACACGTTGGAGGCGGATGCCCAGCGGCAGTTCACCGCCGCCTACGAGGGAGATCCGGACATCGTCGCGCCCCGGGTAGTGGCCAGCGCGCCGAAGGTGGTCGTGAGCGAGTGGCTCGATGGCATGCCGCTGTCGCGCATCATCAGCGGCGGGACCCAGCAACAGCGCGACCGGGCCGGTGAGTTGCTGGCTCTGCTGCACTTCTCCGCCCCGCAGCGAGCTCACCTCCTGCACGCCGATCCACACCCGGGCAACTTCCGACTGCTGGACGACGGCAGGCTCGGTGTACTGGACTTCGGTGCGATGGCGCGCCTGCCGCACGGCACGCCGGAACCACTGGGCCGGATCACCCGCCTGGTGCTGGAAGGCGACACCGATGCGGTGATCACCGCCATGCAGGAGGAGAAGTTCATCCGCAAGGGCGTCAACATCGACGCCGAGAAGGTGATGGACTATCTGCGTCCGATTCTGGAGCCGCTGGCCGAGCCGGACTTCACCTTCACCCGCGACTGGATGCGCGAGCAGGCGGCGCGTATCGGTGACCCGCGCAACGAAGCGGCCCGGGTCGGCCGGATGCTGAACCTGCCACCGGAGTACCTGCTGCTGCACCGGGTCACTCTGGGTTCGATCGGCGTGCTGTGCCAGCTCGGTGCGCGTGCGCCCTACCGGCAGATCGCCGAGGAGTGGCAGCCGGGCTTCAAGGCGCGCTGACGGCGCAGCGGGAAGGCTCCGCCGGCCGGTCCGGGCGCCCGGCTGGTTCGCCCGGCTGGTTCGCCCCCCGCTAGGCAGTCATTTCCGAAGCACTGGGCAGCTCGACCGTTCGGTGAGGCGCCTCGTGGGTGCACACCGCGGGTGGGCGACGGTTACCACCATTCCGGATCGAGCTTGGCTTCCAGCGAGCGCAGATTGGCAGCCGCGCACTGCGGGCAGGTCCAGCTGATGCGCTCGTCCCGGCGGTCCATCACCCAGTTGAGTCGATCGGCCACCTCTGAGCACGGGCGGCCGCAGAGCCGGCAGCTGATCGGGTCGGTCACAGCAGGCATTCTGCTCCCAGCTGCATCGGGCCGGCACCATCTGGTGCCGGCCCGATGTGGCGGCGCTAGGCCGCCAGCTGGTATTCCTCGGCTCCGTGCTGTGCCAGCCGGCCGGAAGACCGGGCGGCGTGCCGCGCGGAGAACGACGCGAGCCGGCGCCACATCCTGGCCGACGCCAGGTCGGATGACAGCCGGTGCGCCGCTGATCGTTGCAGTTGCTCACGCATTCGCTCACGGGCGAATGCTTCATACATCGAATACATCTGAATGCTCCTAGTGCTGAAGTTGGTGCTGAAGTCGTTGCTGGTTGCCGACCAGGTGAGACAGTTGATCGGCGGCTCCGGCCGGAACCGCTCGAACTCGATCACCCCGTGCGCATCGATAGGGCTGATGCCCCGCCGGTCGATGCGCACTGCATGTCCATGCATTCCGATCATGCGGCGACGGCGTTCTTGCGCGGACGGCCACGAGGCCGCTTGCGCTCGATGACTGCGCCCTGGCTGAAGATCTCGCCGCCCCAGACGCCCCACGGCTCCCGACGGTCGAGCGCACCGGCCAGGCAGCCGGTCCGGACCGGGCAGTCGGCGCACAGCGCCTTCGCCCGCTCCAGGTCCGCCGGCGCCTCGGCGAACCACAGATCGGCGTCGAGTACCCGGCAGGGCAGGTCGTCGATGTCGGCGCCGAATGCCGGGTCGATCGTGGGTGCGAGCGGCTCGCAGATCGAGATCGCGGCCTGTGGTTCGGCCGCTACCCGAGGCTGCTGCTCACACTCGGTCAGAGTTGCGGTCGCAAACACGTCGGGTCACCTCCTAATCGGTTGGATGGGGATGGGCTGTTCAGTTGTGGTGATCGGCGTTTCACGTTGCTGTACCTCGGTAAACCTCTCTGCGGAATGACAAAGGCCGCGGAATCCCGGTGTGGGAATCCGCGGCCTCAAGAGGTCCGACGCTCTGATGCGTATCAGAGCGGAGGTATCCCTCGAGGCGGGTGTCCCTTACCGAAATCGACGTTGGACAGACCAGTGCCAGCCATGCGGGCACGCTGCGGAGCGACGGTGACAATGGTGGTGGTGCCGCCGGCCGGGAGCGCGCGGAAAGCAGCCGCGATATCGCTGGCTGCTTGGTGCTGGGTGTAGATCGACATCTGGCTACCCTCCTTCAGTTCCTCGGCCGTTTATCCGCTGGCAGACGGACACGGATGCGGTGTGTTGTGTACGCGAGATTATCCGAGGCCCCCAACTGGCACAAACCATTTTCCGAGAAAGTCTGAAGATCTTCTTCAGCGGTCGCTCATGTTTACCCGTGCGGAGTGTTCCTCGATCGAGTTTCGCGAGGTTTTACAGTCGAATCCGCTCCGGTCAGCACTCGACACCAGTCAGGACTCCGCGACGATCGAACGTGTCCCGCCGCGCGGATCAGTCCACCTCGACCGGCTCGGGTTCCTCACCGGCGAGCACGGCCAACACCGGGGCTGCATACCGCTCGAGCTTGGTCGGGCCCACACCGGGAACCTGGGCCAGCGCCCGCACGTCAGCCGGTGCCCGGTCGGCGATGGCGACCAACGTCGCGTCGGAGAAGACGACGTAGGCCGGGACGCCCTGCGCGTCGGCCTGCTTGCGTCGCCAGGCACGCAATCGCCCGAAGGCGGCGGCGTCCGCCGACTCGGGCACGACCTTGGACCGCTTGCCGGGACCGGAACCGGATCGCTGGCTCGACCTGGCGGCCGAGCCGGGCCGCAGTCCGTCCAAGAACCGGCTCGGCCGTCGGCGCCGAGCCTGACCGGGATTGCGCGCGAGCGCCCAGGAGAGCATCAGCTTTTCCCGAGCGCGGGTGATGCCGACGTAGAGCAGCCGCCGCTCCTCTGCCAGCTGCTCCGGCGTGTCGGCATGCTGGATCGGGATGGTCTGATCGGTCAGCCCGACCAGGAACACCGCATCCCACTCCAGCCCCTTGGCCGAGTGCAGCGAGGCGAGGGTGACGCCCTGCACGGTCGGGGCGTGTTGCGAGGCGGCCCGCTGTTCCAGGTCACGGTTCAGCTCGTCGAGCCGCGCATCGGGCTGCTCTGCCTGCAACTGCTCAGCCAGGTTGACCAGGGCGGCCAGCGATTCCCAGCGTTCCCGCGCCGCCCCTCCCGGCGGCGGGTGTTCGGCATTCCAACCCACCGAGCTCAACACCTCGGCAACGGACTCGGGCAGGGACACCGAACCGTCGTCGGCACGAGCCGCGCCACGCAGTAGCACCATCGCCTGCCGTACCTCGGCGCGTTCGAAGAAGCGTTCCCCACCTCGAAGCACGTAGGGGATGCCGTGATCGGCAAGGGCCTGCTCGTATACCTCGGACTGCGCGTTGATCCGGAAGAGGACCGCGATCTCCGCTGCCGGGGTGCCGGCCGCGATGAGTCGCTGGGCCTGGGAAGCGACGGACTCCGCTTCGGCCTTCTCGTCGTCGTACTCGGCGAACGTGGGCGCGGGGCCGTCGGGACGCTGGCCGATCAGGTGCAGCCGGGCGGTCGAATCGGCCTTGGCGATCAGGCGGTTCGCCAGGTCCACGATCTGCGGGGTGGAACGGTAATCGCGCTCCAGGCGGATGAGCTGAGCCTCCGGATAGCGGCTGGCGAAATCGAGCAGGTAGGAGGGCCGAGCCCCGGCGAAGGAGTAGATGGTCTGGTTGGCATCGCCCACGACGCAGAGGTCGTCCCGGTCGCCGAGCCACGCGCTGAGCAGGCGCTGTTGCAAGGGCGAGACGTCCTGGTACTCATCGATGACGAAGTAGCGGTACTGGGCCCGGACCGCCCTGGCCACCTGCGGAATCTCCTCCAGCGCACTGGACAGGATCAGGAGCAGGTCAGAGAAGTCGATCTCATTGTTACGCCGCTTGGCGTCCTCGTAGCCGGCATAGACTTCAGCCACCCGAGACGCCGGCAGCGAGATGCCGCGGTTGGCCTTGACCGAGGAGACCGCGTAGTCCTCTGGCGAGACCAGCGATGATTTGGCCCAGTCGATCTCCGATGCCAGGTCGCGCAGTTCGGTGCGGTCGACGCGTAGCCGCAACCGATTGGCGGCCTGGGTGACCCAGCGGATCGGCTGCTCGGCCACCGGCGGCATCGGGCCACCGAGTATCTGCGGAGCGAAGTAGTTCAGCTGGCGCAGTGCCGCGGCGTGAAAGGTGCGCGCCTGGACGCCGGCGGCGCCGAGGCCGCGCAGCCGGGTGCGCAGCTCTCCCGCTGCCCGGGCGGTGAAGGTGACGGCCAGGATGCAATCGGCCGGCACCGTGCCGGTGGCCACCGCGTAGGCGATCCGGTGCGTGATGGCGCGCGTCTTGCCGGTCCCCGCGCCGGCGAGGATGCACACCGGCCCCCGTACGGCCAAAGCCGCGGCGCGCTGCTCGGGATCGAGGCCGGCCAGGGCACGTTCGGCAGCGGGGGCATTCACGCAGACCATCCTGCCAAGCGGGTCCGACAGTGGAGCCGGCCGGCCGGTCAGCTGCACCCGCACCCGGCATGCCCGGGCGCCTGAGCGCTGACCTCGGGGGAACATATGGCGGCGATAGCCTGGTTATGTCAGTGACCTTGTCACCAAGCACGTGAGGAACTTCGCGATGAGCGCATCGGTCACCATGTACACCACGACATGGTGCGGCTACTGCTTTCGGCTCAAGCAAGGCCTTGCCAAGGCCGGCATCGAGTTCGCCGAGGTCGACATCGAGCGCGACGAGCGGGCCGCGGTGCGCGTGATGGAGGTCAACGGCGGCAACCAGACGGTGCCAACGCTGGAGTTCACCGATGGCTCCGCCCTCACCAATCCCACGGTGGCCCAGGTGCAGCAGAAGCTGGCCGCGCTGAGCTGATGGCGCCGGCGTTCGAGCCGGTCACGCCGGCGCTGCTGGCCGAACGGCTGGCCGGCTGGGCCGATCGTCGGCACCCGGGCAGCAGCCCGCTGCGGATCGGGCTGGATGCACCTGACTGTGCCGATCTGGGCGCCTTGCTGGCTGCGCTGCCTGACGCGCTGCTCGCGGTGAACCGCCCGTTGGTTCTGGTACGGGCCAGCGACTTCTACCGCGACGCATCGCTGCGCCTGGAGTACGGGCACACCGACGTCGAATCCTTCTATTCGGGCTGGCTCGATCTCGGCGCTCTCCGCCGCGAGGTACTGCACCCGATCGCATCGGACGGCCGCTACCTGCCCTCGCTGCGCGATCCGGTAAGCAACCGGGCTACCCGTGCGCAGCCGCAGCAGCTGGCCGGTCACGGCGTGCTGCTGTTGACCGGCGCGCTGCTGCTGGGACAAGGGCTACCGCTCGATCTGAGCGTGCATGTCGCGGTGAGCCGCCAGGCGCGCAAGCGGCTGACCCCGCCGGCGCTGCAATGGACCCTGCCGGCGCTGGACCGCTACGACCTCGAGGTGCAGCCGTCCTCGATCGCCGATGCCGTCGTCCGGTGGGACGATGCACGCCATCCGGCGGTGCGGTTCCAACGCGACTGAGGCCACTCAGTCCGCGGCCGCCAGCCAGGTGTTGATCAGCTGCCGGGCGATCGACATCGACGGCGGCAGCCCTCGCAGCGGTGGGGCGTCCGGGCCGGCCGCCTCATCGCCCCACTCTCCGGTCGCCCGCACCTGCTCGCGGGTGAACCAGCCGGCCTCGACGATCTCGGTGCCGTCGATGCGCAGCGTCGGATCGCCGTCGAGCCGGGCGGTGAACCCCAGCATCAGCGAGGCTGGGAAGGGGTGCGGCTGCGAACCGGCATAGCGGATGTCGCGCACCTTGATGCCGACCTCCTCACCCACCTCACGGGCAACCGCCGCCTCCGCCGACTCACCGGCCTTGACGAAGCCGGCCAGCACCGACATGCGCCCGGGCGCCCATTGCGGGCCTCGGGCGAGCACGCACCGGCCCTGCCCGTCGTGCACGAGCATGATCACCGCGGGATCGGTGCGCGGAAAATGCTCCGACCCGTCCACCGGACAGCTACGGATCCAGCCCGCTCTGGCGGGCCGCGTCAGCGCACCACAGCGCGGGCAGTGCGGGTGCCGGTGGTGCCAGGCCTGTAGCGCGACGGCCGTGGTCAGCAGGCCGACGTCACGATCGGTCAGGCGGGCACCGACATCCCGCAGCGTCGCCCAGCTTTCCTGGCCCGGCAGTGCAGCGTCGGCCAGCACCGCGAAGAAATCGGTGTCGCCGACCGCACCGAGGTAGACCCGAATGCCAGGCACCGCGGCCTCGGCCGGCGACCGCAACACCAGGTCAGGACCCGCGGCGATCTGCGCGGCCCCGTCGGCCGACAGCAGCAGCACCCGGGTCGCCGGATCGTGCCAGGCATGCTGCAGGTACTCCGGATCGTCGCGCACGTCTGCCCGCCGGTCGTGGCCGGTTCGTGACAGCAGCGGGACCTCTGGGATCGCCCACGGATCCGCCTCGGGGCGAGACGGAGTCACTCGACGTCGATGATCGCGGCCAGCGGTTCGGTGATGCTGCCGGCGTCGCCGACGGCCACCCCGACCAACCGCTGCGGGGCCAGGAACCGGGCGGCGGCCGCAGCCACCTCATCCACCGTCACCGCAAGCAGCCGCGATGGGTGCGCGGCCAGCCAGTCCACACCGAGCCCGACGGAGGCCAGCGCGCTGAGCTGCGCGGCCAGGCCGGCCTGGGTCGAGGTGGCCAGCGCGAGGCTGCCGATCGCGTACTGCTGCACCGAGTCGAGCTCGGTCGGGTTGATCCGGGTCGCGGCCATCCGGCCGAGCTCGTACAACGTCTCCAGCACCGCCGGGGCGGTGACCTCGGTGGCGACGTCCGCGACCACCTGGAAGGTGGAACCCAGGGCGCCGTGGTCGAGGAGGCTGCGCGGCGAGTACGAGTAGCCCTTGTCCTCACGGATGTTCTCCACCCAGCGGGAGGAGAAGTAACCGCCGAAGGCAAGGTTGGCAAGCTGCAGCGCCGGGTAGGACGGGTCGGTGCGTGGCAGTGCGGCCCCGCCGAAACGGAAGGAGGTCTGGACCGAACCGGGCCGGTCCAGCACCAGCAGCGGTCCGTGCCCGGCGACCCGTGCCGGCTTCGGCTTGCTGACAGCCGGTGCACCGGTCCACTCGGCGAAGATCCGCTCGACCGCATCCAGCGTCCGCGCCGGGCTGAGGTCACCGACCAGCACGAGCACTGCGCCCTCGGGACGGACCATCGCCTGATGCATGGCACGCAGCTGGGCCGGGGTGGTCGCCGCCAGCTGGTCCTCATCCGGCAAGGTACGGCCGTAAGGGTGCTGCGGCAGCATCCTGTGGGCCAGTGCCTCGGCCGCCATCGTGCCGGCTTGCGATCGCGAAACCCGGGTGCGTTCAACCAGCCTGCTGCGCTCGCCGGACACCTCAGCGGCGGGGTAGCGCGCATCGGTCACCACCTCAGCCACCAGCTCCAGCAGCGGGCTGAGCTCGGTGGCCAAGGCGGAGCTGGAGATCAGCAGCCGGTCGGGATCGATGCTGACGTTGATCTCAGCACCGAGCTGGCCGGCCGCCACCGCCAGCCCCAGCCGATCGTGCCGGCCGGTGCCGGTCAGCATCGATGCCGACAGCAGCATCGCGCGCGCGAGGTGAGTCGGCTTGGTGGAGAAGAACGGGACGGACAGCCGCAGCTCCACCATGGGAACCGACGGGCGGCGGACCGCCACGACGGTGAGCCCGTTGGCGAGCAACCGCTCGACCGTGCTGACCTTGCGCGGCTTGCGAGGTGTGGCCAGTCCCGGGACCGGCAACCGGGCGATCATCGAGCACCACCCGGCACCAGCTCGACGATGGCGCGGCTATCGGGATTCAGCCTGCCGGCCGCGGCCCGGATGTCGTCGTCGCTGACCTGCGCCAGCAGCTCGGGCAGCCGGAGGATGACGGAGGCGTCGCCGAAGATGGTCTGGAACTTGGCGAACTCGAGGCTGCGGTTGACCACCTGATCCAGCTCCCGGAAGACGATCGAGGCGAGCCGGACCTTCACCCGGTCGAGCTCGGCGGCCTCCGGACCGTCGGTCGCCAGCCGCTCGAGCTCGGCATCGACGGCCGCGATAACCCGGTCGGTCTCGGCCCGATCGTTGTAACGCGCGGTGATGTTCAGCCGGGTCGGGTCACGCTCCTCCAGCGGATCGCCGAAAGTACCGAGGTAAGCGGCCACGTCGTTGGCAAGCCGCTGCGACTGC
This sequence comes from Jatrophihabitans sp., assembly GCA_036261575.1. Lineage (GTDB taxonomy): Bacteria > Actinomycetota > Actinomycetes > Mycobacteriales > Jatrophihabitantaceae > Jatrophihabitans_A. The sequence goes on along the minus strand of DATAKO010000081.1, from coordinate 3,415 downwards.
ACCAGGGAACGCTGCAGCCGGGAGGCGTCACCCTCGGACAGGATCTCGGCCAGCAGCACGCTGGCCAGATAGACGTGCAAGTCAGCATTCGGGTCAGGCACCCGGTAGCCGATGGCCACGGCAGGTAGCGGGGCCATCGGGTCAGTGAATTCCCGTCGCTGCTCCCCCGCCGGGGCGGGTTCACCGAAGTCGGGGCGAACCGGCTTCTTGCGCTTGCGTAGACCGCCGAAGTGATGCTCGATCCGTTCCAGCGTCTCTTCGAGCTTCAGGTCACCGGCAACGCAGAGCACCGCGTTGGACGGGGCGTAGTAGGTGTCGAAGAAGCCGCTGGCATCCTCGACGGTTGCGTTGGTGAGATCCTCGAAACCGCCGTAACCGTTGTGCGCATTGGGAAACGTGGAGTACAGCACCTCGGGCAGCATCAGCCAGGGGAAGCCACCGTAGGGCCGGTTCAACACGTTGACCCGGATCTCTTCCTTGACCACGTCGATCTGGTTCCGCAGGTTCTCGGCGGTGATCCGCGGCGACCGCATCCGGTCCGCTTCCAGGAAAAGGCCCCGTTCCAAGGCGTGCGAGGGCAGCGCCTCGTAGTAGTTGGTGAAATCAAGGTGGGTGCTTCCGTTGAAGATGCCACCGGAGGCCTGCACGTACCGGAAGTGTTCGAGTTTGTCCAGGTTGGCCGAACCCTGGAACATCAGGTGCTCGAACAGGTGCGCGAAGCCGGTTCTGCCCTGCGGCTCGGACCGGAAACCCACGTCGTAGACGACGCCGATGCCCACGACCGGCGATCGACTGTCCGGCGCGAGCACGACGCGCAGGCCGTTGCCGAGGGTGTGGTGGGTCAGGTCGAAGGACAGGGACGGCAACGCCGCGGTCGCGATGGGCACGCTTCAACCCTAGCCAGTCGGGCCGGTCAGTGGCTGCTCAGGCCGGATCGGCCCAGGGCCGCAAGCTCGGCCCACAGGTGCGCGGCCGCTTCGGCACCCTTGTAGAGCATCGGCAGGCTGACCTTCTCGTTCGGCGCGTGGATCTGGTCATCCGGCAGGCCGACACCGAGGAACACCATCGGTGCCGCCAGCAACTGCTGGATGGTCGCTTCGGGGCCGGAGCCGCCCTCGCGCGTCGGCAGCACCAGGTCGGTATCGAAGGCGGTGCCGATGGCCCGAGCGAGCGCCTGGTAGGCCGGGGTGTCGATCGGCACCAGGCACGGCGCGACCCCGTCGCTCTCCCAGCTGATCCGGGCCTGGATGCCGGCGGGCGTGTGCTCGTTCACGAACGATTCGACAGCGGCTCGAATCACCGCCGGATCCTGGTTGGCGACCAGCCGGAAGGACAGCTTGACGAACGCGTCACTGGGGATGATGGTCTTGCTGCCGGCGCCCTGGTAGCCGCCACCGATGCCGTTCACCTCGGCGGTGGGCCGGGCGCCCAGACGCTCCAGCGTGCTGTAACCCCGCTCGCCGGCCAGCGCGCGGGACTGGCTGGTTGTCAGGAACGCCCGCTCGTCGAAGGGCACCCGGCCGAACAGTTCCTGCTCGGTCTCGGTGAGAGCGAGCACGTCGTCGTAGAAGCCGGGAACCTGGACCTTGCCGTCGGCGTCGTGCAACGCGGCGGCGAGCCGGGCGATCGCAGTGGCCGGGTTGGGCACGGCGCCACCGAAGGAGCCGGAGTGCAGGTCGAGGTCGGGTCCGTGGAAGTCGACGGTGCAGGCGACCATGCCCCGCATACCGGTCACCGCGCTGGGCAATTCGGGGGCGAGCATGCCGGTGTCGGTGATGACGACGACATCGCAGTCGAGCCGGTCCCGGCGCTCGATCAGCAGCTGCTCGAAGTGCGGTGAGCCGGATTCCTCCTCGCCCTCGATGAGGAACACGAGATTCACCGCCGGGCTGGTTCGCCCGGTCGCTGCCAGGTGAGCCCGCACGCCGAGCAGGTGGAACAGCAACTGGCCCTTGTCATCGGAAGCACCGCGCGCACGCAGCACATCACCGTCGACCGTGGGGTCGAAGGGGTCGGTGCGCCAGAGCTCGATCGGGTCCACCGGCTGCACGTCGTGGTGGCCGTAGACGAGCACGGTGGGCGCGTCCGGATCCGCCGAAGGCCACTGGGCGAACACCGCCGGCAACCCGTCCGTGATGGGCCACACCTCAACGGTCGGAAAGCCGGTGCGGGTGAAGCCGTCGGCCAGCCACTGCGCGCTCGCGGCAACATCTGCGGCGTGTTCCGGCTGGGCGCTGATGCCCTGGATCCGCAACCAGGCATCCAGATCGGCCAGCAATTGGCCACGGTGCTCCGTCACGTACTGGCGGACGGCAGCTGCGTGCGAGGCGGTGGTGGATCCAATGGAGGCGGCGGGGCGAACGTCATCGGTCACCGGGCCAGGCTAGCCGACCGGACGATTCAGGCCTGCCGAGGTGGCTCGGCAGCAAGATCCGGCGGTGGTTCAGGATCGTCGTCAGGCGGCGGTTCGATGGGATCCCGCAGGGCGGTCGAACGCGGAGGCGTCTCCGGGCCGGCATCGTGCTCGAGCAGCGCCCGCAGCTGGTCGGCATCGAGCAGGTCGACCGGGGCCACCGTGGTGCCGGTTCGCACGTAGTAGAAGGCTGCCTTGACCCGTATCAACTCTGCATCGGGTAGTCCGAGCAACCGGGCCCAGGCCAACCGGTAGAGCGCCAGCTGCACCGATTGTGCCTGCGCCGCCGTGCCCGTCGGGGGCCGGCCGGTCTTCCAGTCGATCACGGTGAAGCCACCGTCAGGGTCCTGGAATACCGCGTCCATCCGGCCTCGGATCACTCGGGCGCCGATCGGCATCTCGAAGCCGACCTCGACCTGCAGGGGCGTGCGATCGGCCCACTCGCTGCGCTCGAAAGTGGCCTTAAGCGCGTCCAGCTCGTCGTCGGCCGCCACCTCGTCCACAGCGCCGGCGAGTTCCTCGATGTCGATCAGGGTCTGGGCGGACCAGCGTTGCTCCAGCCACTGATGAAACGCAGTGCCGCGTCGCGCCTGCCTGGCCGGCTGCTGCGGCAGCGGCCGGCGCAGCCGTCGGGCAAGTGCCGCGGGATCTGCCGTCAGCGTAACGACATCCGACACCGCCAGCTGCTCCGGCAGGGCAACCTCGATCACCCCCGCCGTGGCGGCGCGGGCCCGCTCGGCCAGCAGCAAATCGACGTCGTGTGCCCAGCTCACCGCAAGCGGGTGCTCGTGGTGCTCGGCGGCCGCAGCCGCGCCGGACCCGGCCGCGGCTCTGACCAACTCCGCCGCCTGTTCCAGTTCCGCCCGGCGCTCGTCCAGCGGATCGAACGGCCACGGCCGCCCAAGGTCCTCGGCTTCCAGCGGGTTGGTCTCATCCGGCGCGCACTCGTGCCAGCCGTCCGCCTCGGCCACATCGCTCTCGGCGAGCTCCGACAGGAAGATC
>DATAKO010000076.1:0-26894 GCA_036261575.1 Jatrophihabitans sp. | reverse complement strand
GACGCCGATCGTGTTCGCGTTCGCCAACCTCGTCCTGCCGCTGCAGATCGGCTCACCGGACGTCGCCTTCCCGCGGCTGAACGCCTTCTCCTACTGGCTCTACCTGTTCGGCGCGCTGATCGCCGTCAGCGGTTTCCTCACCCCCGGTGGGGCCGCCGACGCCGGCTGGACGCTCTACACCCCGCTGAGCAACGACGTGAACTCGCCCGGTGCCGGCACCGACCTGTGGATCATGGGTCTGGCCGTCGCGGGGCTGGGGACGATCCTCGGCGCGGTCAACATGGTCACCACGGTGATCACGCTGCGTGCGCCGGGCATGACGATGTTCCGGATGCCGATCTTCACCTGGAACATCCTGGTGACCAGCCTGCTGATCCTGCTGGCCTTCCCGATCCTGACCGCGGCGCTGCTGGTGTTGTGGATCGACCGGCACATGGGTGCGCAGGTGTTCGATGTCCAGAACAACGGCGCGATCCTCTGGCAGCACCTGTTCTGGTTCTTCGGTCACCCCGAGGTCTACATCCTCGCGTTGCCGTTCTTCGGCATCGTGACCGAGATCTTCCCGGTATTCAGCCGCAAGCCGGTGTTCGGCTACAAGGGCCTGGTGCTGGCGACGCTGTCCATCGGCGCGCTGTCGCTGACGGTGTGGGCGCACCACATGTTCGCCACCGGTGCGGTGTTGCTGCCGTTCTTCTCCTTCCTCTCCTTCCTGATCGCGGTGCCCACCGGGCTGAAGTTCTTCAACTGGATCGGCACCATGTGGAAGGGCTCGATCACCTTCGAGACGCCGATGCTGTTCTCGGTCGGCTTCCTGGTCACGTTCTTGTTCGGTGGCCTGACCGGCGTGCTGCTCGCCTCGCCGCCGCTGGACTTCCAGGTGTCCGACAGCTACTTCGTGGTGGCGCACTTCCACTACGTGCTGTTCGGCACCATCGTGTTCGCCTTCTACGCCGGGCTCTACTTCTGGTTCCCGAAGTTCACCGGCCGCTACATGAACGAGCGGCTGGGCAAGCTGCACTTCTGGCTGACCTTCATCGGGTTCCACACCACGTTCCTGGTGCAGCACTGGCTGGGTGCCGAGGGCATGCCGCGCCGCTACGCCGACTACCTGCCCGGTGACGGCTTCACCACGCTGAACACGATCTCCACGATCGGCTCGTTCATCCTGGGGGCGTCGTTGCTGCCGTTCCTGTACAACATCTACCACTCCTACCGCTACGGCGAGGTGGCCCTGGCCGACGACCCGTGGGGCCACGGCAACTCGCTGGAATGGGCCACCTCCTGCCCGCCGCCGCGGCACAACTTCACCTCCATGCCGCGAATCCGTTCCGAGCGGCCGGCCTTCGAGGCGCACTACCCGCACCTGATCCCGCAGCTGGAGCGGGAGGCGCACGCCGACAAGCGACACAAGCACCTGGAGAGTGTCGGGTCGGCCGTCGGTGGCGAGGGTCCGCGGCACGGCCACCGGGACACCGACCCCGGCCTGTAGTCAGCCAGCACCGGGGCGAGCCGTCCGGCCCGCCTCGGTGCGGCAGGCCTGCTCCGGCTCCACCACGGTATGAATCCGACTTCGGTACTCGTGACGGTCTCCGGCCGTGATCGGCCGGGCGTCACCGCCGCGCTGTTCAGCGCGCTCGCCGCACACGACGTCGAGGTCGTCGACGTGGAGCAGGTGGTGATCCGCGGTCGGCTGATCGTCGGGGTGCTGCTGTCGGCACACGGTGACCCGGCCCCGCTGCGCAGATCGGTCGCGGTCAGCGCCGATGCCCTGGGCATGGACCACGAAGTGGTGCTGCTCGACTCCGATCCACACCTGGCCAGCGCGCCCAGCCGCCCGTCGCTGCTGCACGTGATCGTGCTCGGCGCCTCGCTGCGGCCCGGCGCCATCGCCGACGTCACGCAGCGGATTGCCGACGCCGGCGGCAACATCACCTCGATCACCCAGCTGTCGAACTATCCGGTGTCCAGCCTGGAGCTGATGGTCCAGGCCGAGGAGGATCGGGTGCGGCCCGCGCTGGCGCGGGCGGCCAGCCATACCGGCCTGGACATCGCGGTCGAGCGTGCCGGGCTGGCGCGCCGGGCGAAGCGGCTGGTGGTGCTGGATGTCGACTCCACCCTGGTGCAGGGCGAGGGCATCGACGAACTGGCCGCGCGCGCCGGCGTGCAGGCTGAGGTTGCCGAGATCACCGCGGCCGCGATGCGCGGTGAGCTCGACTTCGCGGCCTCGCTCGCGGCCCGGGTGCGGCTGCTGGCAGGCCTGTCGCTGGCCGAGGTGGAGCAGGTTCGGGACGGGCTGGTGCTGACGCCAGGGGCGCGCACCCTGGTCCGCACGCTGAAGCGGCTCGGCTACGCGGTCGGCGTGGTGTCGGGCGGCTTCACCGTGCTGACCGACCGGTTCGTGGCCGAGCTCGGGCTGGACTTCGCCGCCGCCAACGTGCTGGAGGTGTCCGACGGACGGCTGACCGGGCGCACCGTCGGCGAGGTGGTGGACCGGCGCGGCAAGGCCCGGGCGCTGGCGCGCTTCGCGGCCGAGCACGGCGTGCCGCTGGGCCAGACGGTGGCCATCGGCGACGGCGCCAACGACATCGACATGCTGCAGCTGGCCGGGCTGGGCATCGCCTTCAACGCCAAGGCCGCGCTGCGCGAGAGCGCCGAGGTCGCGGTCAACACACCGTTTCTGGATGCGGTCCTCTACATCCTCGGCATCTCGCGCACCGAGGTGGAGGCCGCCGACTCCGAGCTGCGCTGAGCCGCTTGACCGCGCCCCAGGGTGCTAGCGGCCGAGTTCGGCGTAGCGGGCCTCCGCGGCGGCCTTGAGCGGGGCCCACCAGGCCTCGTTGTCCCGGTACCACTGCACCGTGTCGGCCAGGCCCTCGGTGAACGAGGTGAATTCGGGTGTCCAGCCCAGCTCGTCGCGCAGCTTGGACGAGTCGATGGCGTAGCGGCGGTCATGGCTCGGACGGTCGGCGACGTGGTCGAACCAGCCGGCCGGCCGGTCCAGCAGCCGCAGCAGTTCACGCACCACGCTCAGGTTGTCCTGCTCGCCGTTCGCGCCGATCAGGTAGGTCTCACCGAGCCGGCCGCGTTCCAGAATGTCCAGTACCGCGCGGTTGTGGTCGAGCACGTGGATCCAGTCCCGCACGTTGGTGCCGGCCCCGTACAGCTTCGGCTTGATCCCGGTGAGGATGTTGGTGATCTGGCGCGGGATGAACTTCTCCACGTGCTGGTAGGGCCCGTAGTTGTTGCTGCAGTTGGACAGCGTCACCGGCACCTGGAACTGCAGCCAAGCCGCCCGGACGAAGTGGTCAGAGGCCGCCTTGCCCGCCGAGTAGTAGGAGGACGGGTTGTACCGGCTCTCCGGCGTGAACTTGGCAGGGTCGTCGAGTGCGAGGTCGCCGTACACCTCATCGGTGGAGATGTGGTGCATGCGCCGTTCGTGCAGCCGGGCCGCGCGCAGCAGGTTGACCGTGCCCATCACGTTCGTCTCGGCGAACACCTCCGGATAGAGGAAGGAGTTGTCGTTGTGACTCTCGGCCGCGAAGTGGACGATCGCCTCGTTCTCCTTGACCAGCTGCTCGACCAGCTCGGCGTCGCGGATATCACCCTTGACCAGGCGGATCTCGCGATCCAGGCCGGCCAGGTTGGACTCGCCCCCCACCTCGGTCATCGTGTCGATCACGGTGATCTCGTACTGCGGGTGGTCGGCGGCGAGCATCCGGACGAAGTTGGTGCCGATGAAGCCGTTGCCGCCGGTGACGAGCAGTTTCACGTCAGAGCCCTTCCAGTCCCGCCGCTGTTGCGTGCACGAGGCCCCAGATTACCGGCGCCCGGGGGAGCGGACCTAACCGATCGTGGCGCTCAGCGCAGCGTGACCGGCAGGCCGGGCTCGCCTCGGGACAGCTTCAGCGCCTCCCATGGGAGGGCCACCACTGCCTCCCGGTGATGTTCGCGGGCCGCTGCCAGCGACACATCGGTGACGGTCTCGCCGGCCGAGATGAACGGGATGGTGAGCAGCCGGTCTCGCTCGCCCGGGTCGAACTCGGAGCTTTCGCGCACCACGAAATCCCCGGTGGCGGTGCCGGATTCTCGGTGCCGGCGCCACACCTGCTTGCGGCCACCGACGGAGGCCTTGTGCTCGCTGCGCTTGGCCACCGCCCGGCCGTCCACCTCGACCAGCTTGTACACCAACCCGGCCGTCGGTACGCCGGAGCCGACCACCAGCGCTGTGCCCACCCCGTAGCTGTCCACCGGGGCCGCGGCCAGGCCGGCGATCGCGAACTCGTCCAGGTCCCCGCTGACCACGATCCTGGTCCGGTGCGCCCCCAGTCCGTCCAGCTGGGCGCGAGCCTGGTGCGCCATCACCGCCAGGTCACCGGAATCGATGCGGACGGCGCCCAGGTCCGTACCGGCCACCTCGACCGCGGTCTCGATGCCGCGCCGGGTGTCGTAGGTGTCGACCAGCAGCGTGGTCTGCACACCCAGCTGCCGGATCTGCGCGGCGAACGCGGCCTGTTCCGAGTCGTGCAGCAGGGTGAAGGCGTGTGCGGCGGTGCCGGAGGTGGGCACGGCGTAGACCTGCCCGGCGGCGAGGTTGGAGGTCGCGGCGAAGCCGGCGAGGTAGGCGGCGCGGGCCGCTGCCGGCGCAGCCTGCTCGTGCGTCCGGCGCGAGCCCATCTCGATCAGCGGCCGGCCGCCCGCGGCGATCACCATCCGCGCCGCCGCTGCCGCGATCGCCGAATCGTGATTGAGGATCGACAGCACCAGCGTCTCCAGCACCACGGCCTCGGCGAAGCTTGCGGTGACGGTCAGGATCGGCGAGTCCGGAAAGTACGGCTCCCCCTCGACGTAGCCGCTGATGTCGCCGGTGAAGCGGTAACCGGCGAGAAAGTCAGCACACCGGTCATCGATCACCCGCTGGCGCAGCAGCGTGTCCAGTTCGTGCGGGCCGAAGCTGAACTCGGCCAGGGCGGCCAGCAGCCGGCCGGTGCCGGCCACCACGCCGAACCGGCGCAGGTCCGGCAGCCGGCGGGAGAAGACCTCGAAGCTGCAACGGCGTTCGGCGCTGCCGTCGGCGATCGCGGCCGACAGCATGGTGAGTTCGTACTGATCGGTCAGCAGACCGGTTCGCGGCATGCCTCGATCCTCGCATGTCAGGCCTGTCCGGCCGGGTCCGGCTGGGTCCGACCCGGCCACGCGGATCGTGCCTACCATGGGGGCATGTCCACGCCGACTGTCACGCCTACCCGCGAGGCCAGCGCCGACCAGCAGAGCGACGAGACATCCCAGGCCGACAAGCCCTGGGTCACCGTGGTGTGGAACGACCCGGTGAACCTGATGTCCTACGTCACCCATGTCTTCATGAAGGTCTTCGGTTACCCGAAGGACAAGGCGACCGCGCTCATGCTGGACGTCCATCACAAGGGTCGGGCGGTGGTGTCTTCCGGCCCCAGGGAGCGGATGGAGGGCGACACCGCCACCCTGCACGGCTACGGCCTGTGGGCAACCATCCAGCACGACCAGTGAGGGTCAAGCGCAAGGCCGACGTGCTGCGGGTCCAGCTGGCCGACAGTGAATCCTCGCTGCTGGCCGGGCTGATCGACGACTTCGCGACCATGCTCGCCGAGCCCGACCTGACCGATCCGGCGCTGCACCGGCTGTTTCCGGACGGTTACGCCGACGACCAGGACGCCTCGGCCGAGTTCCGGGAGCTGGTGCAGACCGATCTCAAGCTCGGCCGCAGCGGCCGGCTGGAGCAGTGCCGGGCCGAGCTGCCCGACGGCGCCGGCACCATCTCGCTCGATGTGGAGGCGGTCGACCGGTGGCTGCGGGTGATCAACGACCTTCGGCTGACGCTGGGTACCCGGCTGGGCGTGTCGGAGAAGGTGGAGTTGGACTCGCTGGACCCGGTCGCCAACATCTACCACTGGCTCAGCGCGGTACAGGAGTTGCTCGTCACCCAGGTGATGGACTGAGCGACCTGAACGGGCCGATATCCTGGGTAACTGTGTTGAGCCTGCCAGCGACGATCCGCGACGCCATCATCGCGCACGCCCGCCGGGATCATCCCAACGAGGCGTGCGGAGTGGTGGCGGGGCCGGCCGGCTCCGACCGGCCGGAGCGGCTCATCGAGATGCTCAACGAGGCCGCCTCTCCGACGTTCTACCGCTTCGATTCGATGGAGCAGCTCGCGGTCTGGAACGAGATGGACGATGCCGACGAGGTGCCGGTCATCATCTATCACTCGCACACCGCCACCGAGGCCTACCCCTCCCGCACCGATATCGGGCTGGCGCAGGAACCGGACGCCCACTACGTGCTGGTCTCCACCCGCGAGGCCGACACCGCCGAGTTCCGTTCCTACCGGATCGTCGACGGTGTCGTGACCGAGGAACCGGTCGAGGTGCGCTGATGCTGTCCTGCCTGGAGCTGGCGATCGAGCGGGTGCTGCTGGGGCACAGCCGGTTGGACGTGCGTTACGAGTGTCGCTGACCGCGGTCCGGCCGCCGGGTAAGCCCGGCCACCGGATTGTTTCCGGCCAGCATGGCGTTACGCCTTCACACCACAACCCCGAGGAGTTCCTTCACCATGGCCGTTCAGGTCAAGATCCCCACCATCCTGCGCAGTTACACCGGCGGCGAGAAGGCGGTGCCCGGCGACGGTGCCACCCTGGCAGCCCTGTTCGACGACCTGGAGACCCGGCACAGCGGGCTCAGGGGCCGGCTGATCACGGAGGACGGCGCGCTGCACCGCTTCGTGAATGTCTACGTCAACGACGAGGACGTCCGGTTCACCGGTTCGCTGGAGACGGCGCTGTCGGACGGTGACTCGGTCACCATCCTGCCGGCCGTCGCCGGCGGCAGCCGGGATGCAGAAGTCGCCGGCGGCTGATCGACGATGGCTCGCTTCGATTCGCTGATCGAAGCGGTCGGTGGCACCCCGCTGGTGGGGTTGCCACGGCTCTCCCCGCGCTGGACCGGCACTGCGGCCGAACCCACGGTGCGGCTCTGGGCCAAGCTGGAGGACCGCAACCCGACCGGCTCGATCAAGGACCGCGCCGCGCTGGCGATGATCGCCGCGGCCGAGGCAGACGGCCGGCTCACCCCCGGCTGCACCATCCTGGAGCCCACCTCGGGCAACACCGGCATCTCGCTGGCGATGATCGCCAAGCTCAAGGGCTACGGCATCGTCTGCGTGATGCCGGAGAACACCTCGGAGGAGCGGCGCCAGCTGCTGGAGATGTTCGGTGCCCGGATCATCTCCTCGCCGGCCGCCGGCGGGTCCAACCAGGCGGTGGCGGTGGCCAAGCAGCTCGCGGTGGAGCATCCGGACTGGGTGATGCTGTACCAGTACGGCAACCCGGCCAACGCGCTCGCCCATTACGAGGGGACCGGGCCGGAGATCCTGGCCGACCTGCCGACCATCACCCACTTCGTGGCCGGCCTGGGCACCACCGGCACGTTGATGGGCGCCGGCCGCTTCCTGCGGGAGAAGGTGCCGGGCGTGCAGGTGATCGCCGCCGAACCACGCTACGGCGACCTGGTCTACGGGCTGCGCAACATCGACGAGGGCTTCGTGCCGGAGCTGTACGACGACTCCGTGCTGACCAGCCGGTACTCGGTCACCTCCTATGACGCGCTGCGCCGGACCCGCGATCTGGTCGAGGCCGAGGGCATCTTCGCCGGCATCTCGACCGGCGCCATCCTGCACGCCGCACTGGGCGTGGCCGACAAGGCGATCAAGGCGGCCCAGCCGGCCGATGTGGTGTTCACGGTCTGCGACGGCGGCTGGAAGTACCTGTCCACCGGCGCCTACGCGGGCTCGCTGCAGCAGGCGGCGCAACGGCTGGAAGGCCAGCTCTGGGCCTAGGCTGGCAGCCGTGACCTCCCCGTCCTCGCGGCAGCCGCTGTCCAAGAGCGAGCTGCGCCGGCAGCAGCTGGCCGAATCCAGCCTGCGGCCGGGGCTGCGGCCTACCCGCCCGCCGGGTGCTGCGGTCACCATCGTCGGGGTGTTGCTGGCGCTGTGGCTGGTGGTGATCGTCGACGCGCAGCTCGACCACCGGTTGCTGCGATTCGGCATCAAACCGCGCCAGCTGGCCGGCCTGCCCGGCATCCTGCTGGCGCCGGTGCTGCACGCCGATGCCCGGCAGCTGGGCGCCAATGCCATCCCGCTGCTCATCTTCGGCTGGATCATGCTCATTTCCGGCCTGCGCTACCTGGCGGCGGTCACCGTGCTCACCTGGTTGGTCAGCGGGCTGGTCAGCTGGCTGGCGGCGCCCGGCGGCAGCGTCGTGCTCGGTGCGAGTGGGGTCATCTTCGGCTGGCTGGGTTACGTCATCGCCCGGGCCTGGTTCGGCCGCAAGCCGGTGTGGATCGGCATCGCCGTGGCGGTGCTCTGCGTGTTCTCCGGCATGCTGCTGGGGGTGCTGCCGCACGCGGGCCGAGACACCTTCTGGGCCGGTCAGCTGGCCGGCTTCGTCACCGGCGGCGCGCTCGGCTGGCTGCTGCACGGCCGGCACAGCCGCCGCCCGGTGGCTGGACCGGGATTGCCGTCATGAGCGATCCGGACGCGCCGATCGGGATGTTCGACTCCGGCGTGGGCGGGCTGACGGTCGCCCGTGCCGTGCTGGAGAAGCTGCCGCACGAGTCGCTGCACTACATCGGCGACACGGCGCACAGCCCGTACGGGCCGAAGCCGATCGCCGAGGTGCGCGCGCATGCCCTGGCCGTGATGGACTCACTCGTCGCCTCCGGGGTGAAGATGCTGGTGATCGCGTGCAATTCCGCGTCCTCGGCCTGCCTGGCCGATGCCCGTGAGCGGTACGACATCCCGGTGGTCGAGGTGATCCGGCCGGCCGTGCGGCGCGCGGTCGCCACCACCCGCAACGGCCGGGTGGGCGTCATCGGCACCACCGCCACCATCACCTCCGGCGCCTACCAGGACGCCTTCGCCGCCGCGCCCTCGCTGCAGCTCTTCCCTGCTGCCTGCCCGCTGTTCGCCGAGTTCGTGGAGCAAGGAGTGACCAGCGGCAGGTCGCTGCTCGGGCTGGCCGAGTCCTACCTGGCGCCGCTGGCAGCGGCCGGCATCGACACCCTGGTGCTCGGCTGCACCCACTACCCGATGCTCACCGGCATGCTCTCGGTGGTGCTGGGCGAGCAGGTGAGCCTGGTATCCAGTGCCGAGGAGACGGCCAACGATGTCTACCGGGTGTTGCTGGAGCGGGACCTTGCGGCCGGCACGGATGCGCCGGTGCACCGGTTCGAGGCGACCGGTTCGGCCGAGCCGTTCGCCCGGTTGGCGCGCCGCTTCCTCGGTGTGCACCCCGACGAGCTGGCCGGCAGCCGCTGACCGGTGGCCGCCGGCCGGCAGCCGGTGGTGTCGTGCTCAGGCCCGGACGAAGCTGAGCCGAACCTCACGCACCCCGTTGTCGATGTTGGTGTCGACCAGGCAGATCGACTGCCAGGTGCCCAGCTGCAGCCGGCCGGCCAGCACCGGCACCAGCGCGAACGGTGCGATGAAGGCGGGCAGCACGTGATCGCGACCGTGCCCGGCGCTGCCGTGCTGGTGCCGCCACCGGCCGTCGTGCGGCAGCACGTCATCGATGGCGGCGAGCAGATCGGAGTCGCTTCCGGCGCCGGTCTCCAGAATGGCGATGCCGGCGGTCGCGTGCGGCACGAACACGTGCAGCAGCCCGTCCTGCGGGTCGGCAGCGGTGAACCGGGCGCACTCGTCGGTGAGATCGCGGACCTGCGGTCGGTCGCCGGTCCGCACCTGGATGAGCTCGCTGCGCATGCCGTCATTGTGCCGAACCGGCACGAGGCCCCGCAGCGCGGGCGCGACTGCGACAATGGCCGCATGCTCGTCGCTCTGCTCGGCCCGCTGGAGGTCACGGTGGACGGCGATCCGCGGCGGGTGTCCGGTCCTCGGCTGCGCACGCTGTTGCTGCGGCTGGCGATCGAACCGGGCCGGCCGGTGAGCGGCGGCGAGCTGGCGCACGCGGTGTGGGGCGCCGAGCCGCCGGCAGATCAAGCCAACGCACTGCAGACCTTGGTCTCGCGGCTGCGCCGGGCGCTGGGTGTGCCGAGCTGCGTGCAGCCGGCCGGCACCGGGTACCAGTTGCATACCGACACCGATGTGCGGCTCTTCCGGGACCGGTTGGCCCAGGCGCAGGCCGCGGCTGCCGGCCAGGACCTCGCCCGGGCCGCTGTGGAGTACGCCGACGCGCTTGCGGTGTGGCGTGGTGCGGCGCTGGCCGAGGTGGCCGAGGCCGACTGGGCCCAGCCGGTGCTCGCCCGGCTGGAGGCCGACCGGCTGGCGGCCCTGCGTGCGCGGATCGAGTGCGATCTGCACCTGGGCCGGGCTGCGGAGGTGATCCCGGAACTGCAGCAACTGGTACTGGCCGAGCCGACCCGGGAGGAGCTGACCGAGACGCTGATGGCGGCGCTGGTGGCTGCCGGGCGTCCCGCGGACGGCCTGCTCGCCTACGAGCAGTTGCGCCGGGTGCTCGCCGAGGAGCTTGGGGTCGATCCGTCGCCGCGGCTGCGGGAGCGCCATCAGCGGCTGCTGAGCCTGACGGATGCGTCCGAGCAGCGTCCGCAGCCGCAGCGCCGGACGAACCTGCGGTCGGCGCGCAGCAGCTTCATCGGCCGCGACGACGAGCAGAAGCGGCTGTCCGGCCTGCTCGATCAGGGCCGGCTGGCAACCGTCGTCGGCCCCGGCGGAGCAGGCAAGACCCGGCTGGCCGGCGTGGTCGCGGCCCACTGGCTGGACCGGATGGCCGACGGGGTCTGGCTGGTGGAGCTGGCGCCGGTGACCGACCCGGCCAACATTGAGCTGGCCATCCTCAGCTCGCTCGGCATGGTGGCCGACCCGTTGCTCGAACGCGGCGCCGAGCTGACGCGCAAGCCGACCGTGGACAAGCTTCAGGACGCCTTGCTGGATGCCGAGTGCTTGCTGGTGTTGGACAACTGCGAGCACCTGATCGGCCGCGCGGCGGCCATCGTGGACCGCCTGCTCGACTCCTGCCCCGGGCTGAAAGTGCTGGCCACCAGCCGCGAACCGCTGGGCATAGACGGCGAGGCACTGTGCATGCTGGCGCCGCTGGAACTACCCGCACCCAGCGCCGGGCCGGCCGATGCGCTGAGCCTGCCCTCCGTGCGGCTGTTCGCCGATCGCGCGATGGCTGTCAGCGCCGGCTTCCGGGTCGACGACGCGACGGTGCGGCCGGTCATCGAGATCGTGCGCAGGCTGGACGGGCTGCCACTGGCGATCGAACTGGCAGCTGCCCGGTTACGCGGGTTGCCGGTCGCCGAGATCGCCGACCGACTCTCCGACCGGTTCCGGTTGCTCACCGGCGGCTCGCGGATCGCGATGCCGCGGCACCGCACGCTGCGCGCGGTGGTCGAGTGGAGCTGGGAGCTGCTGACCGATGCCGAGCGATTGCTGGCCGAGCGCCTGGCCATCTTCGCTTCCGGCGCGTGCGTGGCCAGCGCGCAGGCCATCTGTGCCGACCCGCGGTTGGCTGCCGAGGACGTGCTGGACGTGCTGATGGCCCTGGTGGACAAGTCACTGCTCACCCTGCAGGAGGGGCGGCCGGCGCGGTACCAGATGCTGGAGACCATCCGCGAGTTCGGCCTGGAGCGGCTGGCCGAGCAGGGCGAGCTGGCCGAGCTGCGGCTGCGGCATGCCCGCTATTTCAGCGCGCTGGCGCAGCGGCACTGCCAGGGCCTGCGCGGGCCCGGGCAGCTGGCACACCTGCGCGGGCTCGAGGACGAGCGCGAGAACATCCAGGCAGCGCTGGCATATCTCTGCGATGCCGGTGAGCCGCACGAGCCGATCGACCTGGCGTATGCGCTCTGCTGGTACTGGATGATGATCGGCCGGCACAGCGAGGCGACCCGATGGCTGCAGCTGGTTCTCGATGCCACCCGCGCGGTGGACAGCCCGCGCCGGGTGCTGGTGCAGACCATGCAGCAGCTGAACCAGATGGCGACCACCTTCGGCAGCTTGCACGGTCAGGACGAGGCCGAGGTGCGGGCGCAGTTGCGCATCCGCTACCAGCAACTGGCCCAGGTGGATCCGCAGGACGAGCCGATGGTGCCGTTGATACGGGCGATCCTGACCTTCTTCGGCGGCGTGCCGGACGACAGCATCGCCGCGCTGGCACCGGCCATCGCCTCACCGGATCGATGGGTCCGCGCCGCCGGCCTGATGTTTCGCGCGAACATGTGGGAGAACTTCGGTGAGCCGGAACGGATGCTCGAGGACGCGCAGGCCTCGCTTCGGCTGTTCACCGAACTCGACGATCGGTGGGGCATGGCGTCGGCGAGCAGTGCGTTGGGGCAGTTGCGCATGCTCGACGGTGACATCCCGGCCGCGATCGAGTTGTTCGGCCGGGCGGGGGAGTACCTGATCGAGTTCGGCGCCGGCCCCGATGCCACGATGCTGCAGCTGCGGCTGGCCGACCTGCACCTGCGGCTCGGTGACGTCCAGTCTGCCCGCGCGCACGTTGCCCTTTCCCAGCAAGGGGATTTTCAGATCGGCGGCCGGGCGCAGCGGCTTATCATCGACACCACCCTGGCGACCATCGCCCTGACCGACGGTGATCTGGCCGAGGTCGCCCGGCTGGAGGCCAAGCTCAGCGCCGAGATCGACCCAGCTCCCGCGGG
The DNA here is from genome assembly GCA_036261575.1 of Jatrophihabitans sp. Lineage (GTDB taxonomy): Bacteria > Actinomycetota > Actinomycetes > Mycobacteriales > Jatrophihabitantaceae > Jatrophihabitans_A. Next base: position 14,229 of record DATAKO010000076.1, on the reverse strand, counting down.
GCGACGGATCATCAACAGCCACATGATGGCGGTGGTGCTGGCGACGAAGGTCAACCTGATGGTGCAGCTCGGCCGGGCTGATGCGGCAGAGCCGTGGCTGCATCGTGCCTATGCCGACGGGCTCAACACCCACGACATGCCGATCACGGCCCAGGTGGGACTGGCCGTGGCGCGCTGGGCCGCCGCCATCGGGGAGCCGACGGCTGCCGCCGAGATCTGGGGTGCCACGGCCCGGCTGCGGGGCGCGCCGGATCCGACCGAACCGCTGGGCACAGTGCTTGTCGCCCAGTTGGACGAGCAACTCGGTACCGAGGCCTACCGACGAGCTTTCGAGCGCGGCCAGGCACTGCCTCGGGAGCAGGCGCTGATCCGGTTGGACCCGGCAACGGTGCGCGCCGGCTGAGCAGCCACGCCGATCCGCCCAACAGCCGGCCACCTGATCCCCTCCGGTGGCCGGCTGCTGGCTGACCGGTCTCAGGCGCGCTTGGTGTAGCCGCGCAGTGCCAGCGGCACGAAGACGATCAGCAACGCTGCCATCCAGCCGAGGGTCCAGTACAGGTCGTGCGCGATCGGGCCGCCCAGCATCAGCCCGCGAACGCAGGAGACGAGGTGCGAGATCGGGTTGTTGTGCACGAAGGCCTGCAACCATCCTGGCATCGTGTTCGCGTTGACAAAGGTGTTGCTGCCGAAGCTGAGCGGCAGCACCACCAGGAACATGATGCCCTGAACACTGCCCGAGGTCCGCGCGATCATGCCGACGAACACCGAGATCCAGCAGAAGCACAGCGCGAATGCGATTGCCAGCGCGAAGCCGGCAACTACCGCGACCGGGTTGGTGTGGAAGCGGAAGCCGACGATGGTGCCGAAGATCGCGAACATCGCGCAGACCGCCAGGTACCTGACCACGTCGGCGAGAACCGCGCCGACCAGCGGAGCCGACCGGCCGATCGGCAGCGAGCGGAACCTGTCGAATACCCCCTTCTCGATATCGGCATTGAGGTTCTGCCCGAGCGCCACTCCGGCCAGTGCGATGGATTGCCCGAGCAGCCCCGGCACCAGGAACTGCACGTACGCGTGCCGGGAGCCACCCCCGAGGGCGCCGCCGAAGATGTAGGTGAACAGGAACAGGAAGATCGCCGGTTGCAGGGTGACGTCGATCAGTTGCTCCGGTGTGCGGGTGAGCTTGATCAGCGAGCGTCGAGCGATCACCACCGCGTGCCGCAGGTAGGTCAGGGCGGAGTCCTCACGAGCCGGGTTTGTGCCGGTGGCAACGGGTGATTCCGGCTGGGATAGCAGAGCGGTCATGCCGCGTCCTCCTCATCGATCGTGGTGTTGCGCCCGGTCAGGGTGAAGAACACCTCGTCCAGGCTGGGCAGGTGCAATGACAGCTCGGTCACCGCGATGCCGGCATTGCCGAGCCGGGCCACCGCATCGGTCAGCGCCAGGTCGGTGTCGACCGGGACGGTCAATCGATCCCGGCCGCTGGCGGCGGGTGTGGTGCCGGCGATGGTGTGCAGGATCTGGCCAACCTCGGCCAACCGGCTCTCGTCGCTCGGCCGCACTTCCAGCCGCAGCCCGCCGACCACCCGCTTGAGGCCGTCCGGGGTGTCGTGCGCGATCACCCGGCCGTGGTCGATCACGCTGATCTCGTCAGCCAGCGCGTCCGCCTCCTCCAGGTACTGGGTGGTGAGCAGCACCGTGGAGCCGTCGGCGATGAGCCGCCGTACCACCTCCCACATGTCCTCCCGCTTCGCCGGGTCGAGCCCGGTGGTGGGTTCGTCCAGGAAGATGACGGCAGGCCGGCCGACGAGGCTGGCGGCCAGGTCCAGCCGGCGGCGCATCCCACCGGAGTAGGTCTTGGCCGGCCGGCCGGCGGCCTCGCCCAGGTCGAACCAGTCGAGCAGTTCCGCGGCCCGGGACCGGGCATCGCGGCGCGAGAGGTTGAGCAGTTCCCCGATCATCCGCAGATTCTGCGTCCCGGTGAGGTCCTCATCGACCGAGGCGTACTGCCCGGTCAGCCCGATCTGCTGCCGGACCTTGTGCGGCTGGCCGGCCACGTCGTAGCCGGCGACCCGCGCGTGGCCCGCGTCGGCTTCGAGCAGCGTGGCCAGGATGCGCACCGCGGTCGTCTTGCCGGCGCCGTTCGGACCCAGCACGCCGAGCACGGTGCCCGCCTGGGCTGCCAGGTCGACGCCCGCCAGCGCCTGGGTGCTGCCGAAGCGCTTCATCAGGCCGGTGGCCTCGATGGCGTTGGTCATCGTCGATTCCTTTCCTCGGTGGTGACGAGCGGCTCCGGCTGCTGGCCGGATCCGTGCCGCTCGAGTTGCACTGAACCGGGGTGCGCTGGCAGCGGCCGCACATCCGGCTGGCAGCGGCGTCCCGCTCGCGCCGGCGCGTGTCAGCCGCGGGCCGATTGCTGTCAGCGGGGCTGGCTAGTCTGGCGGGCATGACCCGTCCCGACGGCCGCGCGGCCGATCAACTCCGTCCGATCAGCATCACCCGTAACTGGCAGGCCTACGCCGAAGGCTCGGCGCTGATCGAGTTTGGTGAGACCAAGGTGCTGTGCGCGGCGTCGGTCACCCAGGGTGTGCCGCGCTGGCGCAAGGGCAGCGGGCTCGGGTGGGTGACGGCGGAGTACTCGATGCTGCCGCGAGCCACCCTCACCCGTAACGACCGCGAGTCGGTGCGGGGCAAGATCGGTGGCCGGACACACGAGATCTCCCGGTTGATCGGTCGCTCGCTGCGTGCCGCGATCGACCTGTCCGCGCTGGGCGAGAACTCCATCGCCATCGACTGTGACGTGTTGCAGGCCGACGGCGGCACCCGCACGGCGGCCATCACCGGGGCCTACGTGGCCCTGGCCGACGCGGTCAGCTGGCTGGCCGAGCGGGGCTCGCTGGCCAAGGAGCAGCCGCTGATCAACGCGGTCTCTGCCGTCTCCGTCGGGGTGATCGACGGCGAACCGCGCCTTGACCTGATGTACGCCGAGGACGTTCGGGCCGAAACCGACATGAACGTGGTGGTCACCGGCAGCGGTGAGTTCGTCGAGGTGCAGGGCACGGCCGAGGGGGTGCCGTTCCGGCGCGATGAGCTGGATGCGCTGCTCGACCTCGCGGTCAGCGGCTGCGCCGAGCTGAACGCCCACCAGCAGAAGGCCCTGCAGGCGTGAGCGCGACGCTGATCCTGGCCACCCGCAACGCCAAGAAGCTGGCCGAGCTGCGCCGCATCCTGGCCCCGCAGGTCGAGGTCGAAGTGCTCGGGCTGGACGACGTGCCCGCGTTCGAGGAGGTGCCCGAGTCGGGGGCGACCTTCGCCGAGAACGCGCTGATCAAGGCCCGCGAGGCGGTCCGGCATACCAAGCTCATCGCGGTCGCCGATGATTCCGGGCTTGCGGTCGACGCGCTCAACGGCATGCCTGGGGTGTTGTCGGCGCGCTGGTCCGGCAGGCAGGCCGTCGGACCCACCGGCAAGCAGCCGGGTGCGGACGAGGCGAACCTCAACCTGGTGCTGGACCAGCTGCAGGACACCCCGGACGAGCGACTCGGCGCCCGCTTCGTGTGCGCCGCTGCCCTGGTGACGCCGGACGGCACCGAGATCGTCCGCGAGGCCGTGATGTCCGGCCGGTTGATCCGCGAGCCGCGGGGCGGCAACGGCTTCGGCTACGACCCGATCTTCGTCCCGGCGGGGTACGAGCAGACCAGTGCCGAGCTGCCGCCGGAGGTCAAGGACGCGATCAGCCACCGCGGGCTGGCGCTGCAGGCGCTGCTGCCGGAGCTGCTGACGGTGTTGGGTCGCAGCTGAGCAACGGGGCGCTGACCGGGCCGGACCGCCCGGCGAAGTACCGTGGACGCGACGCCAGCAGAGGAGTAGCTACATGGCAACGACCGGGATGAAGGTCACCGGACTGGGGCACGCGAGTGCGTTCATCGAGACGCGGTTCGGCAGCATCCTCACCGATCCTTGGGTCAACCCGGCCTACTTCGGCTCCTGGTTCCCGTTTCCGGACAACTCCCAGCTGGACTGGGAGCGCTACGGCCAAGCGGACTACCTGTTCGTCTCGCACCTGCACCGCGACCATTTCGATCCCGAGCACCTCAAGCGTTACGTCAGCAAGAAGGCGACGGTGCTGCTGCCCAACTACCCGACCTCCGAGCTGGAGGACCGGCTGCGAGAGCTCGGTTTCACCTCGTTCGTCAAGACCACCTCCGACGAGGTGGTCGAGCTGGACGGCCTCAGCGTGCTGATCCAGTCGCTGACCTCGCCGACCGACGGCCCGATCGGGGACTCCTCGCTGTGGCTGAGCGACGGCGAGCACATCCTGCTGAACCAGAACGACGCGCGGCCGTCCGATCTCACCAGGTTCGCCGAGCTGGGACATGTCGACGTGCACATGCTGCAGTTCTCCGGCGCCATCTGGTTCCCGATGGTCTATGACCTGCCCAAGCGCGCCAAGCAAGCGCTGGGCCAGACCAAGCGGGAGCGGCAGTTCGACCGCAGCCTGCGCTACATCGACGACCTCAGCGCCAGCTATGTCTTCCCGACCGCGGGGCCGCCGTGCTTTCTGGACGACGAGCTCTGGGGCTTCAACGACATCTTCGGCGACGACTCCAACATCTTCCCCGATCAGCGCGTCTACCTGGACTGGCTGGCCGCACGCGGCCGCGACAACGGCCGGCTGCTGCTGCCGGGCACGGTGGCCCACGTTGCTGAGCCGGCTTGTCCGCTCGAGCACCCGATCAGCGATGCCGAGGTCGAGCGGCTGTTCAGCGACAAGACCGCCTACCTGCTGGACATGAAGCAGCGCCGGCAGCCCGAGGTCGAGCAGGCCAAGCTGGGTTGGGCGCATCCCGAGATCGACGTGCTGGCCGAGATCACCGCCTGGTTCACCCCGCTGCTGCAGGAGGCGGATCACATGGCGGCGGGCATCAACGGCGGTATCCGGTTCACCGCCGGGGATCCCGAACGCGGCGACATCGACTTCATCCTCGACTTCGTCAGCCGCGAAGTCCGGCCGTATGCGGGGGAGAAGGTCCGCTACCGGTTCCAGACCCGTCGCGCCTACCTGGAACAGCTGATCCACGAGCACGAGATCGACTGGGTGAACTCGCTGTTCCTGTCCTGCCGATTCACCGCGACCCGGATCGGGCCCTACAACGAGTTCGTCTACACCTTCTTCAAGTGCCTGTCCGAGGAGCGGTTGAACTATGCCGAAGGCTGGTTCGCCGAGGCGGCGCACGACGACGAGACCATCGAGATGGGCGGTTACGCCTTCCAGCGGCGCTGCCCGCACTTGAAGGCCGACCTGGTGCGGTTCGGCTCCGTGGCGGACAACGTGCTGACCTGCCAGATGCACGGCTGGAAGTGGAACCTGGATTCCGGCACCTGCATCACGTCGGTCGGCCGGCCGCTGCGTACCGAGGGTAGGGTCGCGGATCCGGCGCAGGCGCGCGGCTAGGGGCTGAGGCTACGGGCTGAGGCTAGCCCTGCGGTCCGATGATCAGGCAGCTGCCGGAGGCGGTGGCCACCTGCTTGCCGTCGGCGCCCAGCACCTCGGCCTCGGCGAAGGCGACCCGGCTTGGTCACCCAGCCGTGCCCGGTCAGCTCAGCGCCCAGATGCACCGGTCGCAGGTAATTCACCTTGAGCTCGATCGAGGTGTAGCCGACCCCGGGAGGCAGCGTGGTGTGCACCGCACAGCCCAGGACGGTGTCCAGCAGGGTGCAGACCAGGCCGCCGTGCACCATGCCGATCGGGTTGTAGGCCGAGGCGTCGGGGTTGCAGCCGAAGCTGACCCGGCCCGGCTCGATCTGCAGCACCCGGAAGTCGAAGTGGGCGGCGATCGGTGGCGGCGCGACCGCGCCGTCACGGATCGCGGACATCGCCTCCAGGCCGGACAACCCGGCGAGGGCGCGCGCGGTGACCCGCGGATCGTGCCAGCTGATGGTCTTGCTCTGTGCCTGCCCCCAGCCGGCGCCAGTCCCGGGCTGCGGTGCTACGTCCGGCTGGTCCTGGTTCACGAACCGTGACACTAACACCGGTACCGGGGCGTCCCGGCCGGTAGGAGCTGCAGTGCATCGCCGGGGCGCAGCTGAGCCAGCCGGTCCAGGTCCTCGGTCAGCACCACCCCGATCACCGGGTAGCCGCCGGTGACCGGGGCGTCCGGGCCGAGCACGATCGGCCGGCCGTCGGGCGGCACCTGGATTGCGCCCGGCAGCGTCGGCTCGGTTGCCAGCTCGCCGGGGCGAGCCCGGTTCAGCGCCCGGCCGGCCAGCCGGATGCCGATCCGGTTGGTGTCGGCGCCGACGAGCCAGGGTTGCTCGAACAGCTCGTCGGGCTCGGCGAACCAGTCGGCGCGCGGGCCGGGCACGACCCGCACCGGCCCGGCCGGTGGCGGCCGGGCGCCGGCGTGATCCAGCGGGTCTGCGACCGCGTCCGGTCCGGTGTCGAACCGGTCACCGGGCCGCAGCGGCGCCGGCCCGAGGCCGGAAAGGGTGTCGGTGGCACGCGAGCCGAGCACCGCGGGAGCGGCGAGCCCACCGCGGACGGCCAGGTAGCTGCGCAGGCCGGTGAGCGGAGCACCGAGCACGATCCGGCTGCCGGCCGGCAGGCTGACCGCCAGTTGCCACGGCAGCCCGGGACAGCAGGCGCCGGTTACGGCGACCGTGACTGCGCGATGGCAGTGCAGTTGCAGGCCGCCCAGCGTCACCTCGATGGTCGCCGCGGTCTCGGCATTGCCCACCAGCCGGTTCGCCAGCCGGTGCGCGCCGCGGTCGGCGGCGCCGGAGTTGCCGATGCCGTACTCCCGGTACCCGACCCGGCCGAGGTCCTGCACGGTGGCGAACGGGCCGGTCGAGATCACCTCGATCATTGCGGTACGAACGTGACCTGTCGGCCCGGCTGCAGCAGCGCCGGAGGTCGCCGGTCCAGGTCGAGCAGCTGGATGCCGGTGCTGCCGAGCAGCCGCCAGCCGCCGGGGGAGGGGCCGGGGTAGACGCCGGTGAACTCGTCCGCGATAGCGACCGAGCCGGCCGGCACCCTGGTGCGCGGCGTCACCAACCGCGACACCCGCAGCCGCGGATCCAGGCCGGTCAGGTAGCCGAACCCGGGCGCGAAGCCACAGAACTGCACGGTGTAGGTCCGGCTGCTGTGGGCGTGGATCAACTCTGCCACCGTCAGCCCGCACTCGCCGGCCACCGCGGCCAGATCGGGGCCGTCGTAGCGCACCGGCAGCCGCAGCGGTTCGAGCTCGGCCTGCGCCGGGGCGGCCGGTGACGGCCCAGCGGCGGGCAACTGATCGAGCCACGACCGCAGTGCCGGGCTCGGCCGGTCGAACTGGATCAGCACGCTCGCCGCGGCCGGGACCACCGCCAGCACCGCCGGGTCGTGCCGACCCAGCACGGCAGCGCGGACCGAGAGCGGATCGGCCGTCTCGACCAGCACTGCACGATCGCCGTAGTCGAGCACCCTCATGCGAATCGGGCCAGCTCGGCGCCCGCCGCCAGCAGCGCCTCGCGCACGGCTCTCGCGATGCGCAGCGCTCCCGGGGTGTCGCCGTGCACGCAGACCGAGCGCGCCTCGATCCGGATCTGCTCGCCGGTGACCGTATCGATGCAGCCACCGTCGACCAGCGCCCGGGCACGGGGCGCGATCTGGTCGGGGTCGGTCAGCACCGCAGCGGCCTCGGTGCGGGGCTGCAGCGAGCCGTCGGCCCGATAGGCCCGGTCGGCGAAAGCCTCGGCGACCCACGGCAGCCCGGCCGCGGCGGCAAGCTGGGCCAGCCGCGAGCCCGGCAGGGTCAGTACCGGCAGCGGCTCCGGCCACAGCCTCACCGCGGTCAGGATCGCGCCGGCCTGCCCGGCGTCCTGCACCGCGCTGTGATAGAGCGCCCCGTGCGGCTTGAGGTAACGCACCCGGTCGCCGGCCGCCCGGGCGAAGGCATCGAGCGCGCCGAGCTGGTACAGCACTTCGGCGGTCAGCTCATCCGGATCGATCTCGATCCGCCTACGGCCGAAGCCGGCCAGGTCCCGGTAACCCACCTGGGCCCCGATGGCCACCGACCGCTCGACGGCTTGCTCGCAGACCCGTCGCATGATGCTCGGATCACCGGCGTGAAAGCCGCACGCCACGTTGGCGCTGGTGATCACGCCCAGCAGGCCCTCGTCATCGCCGCCGGCCCACGCGCCGAACCCCTCGCCGAGGTCGGCGTTGAGGTCGATCCGGACCGGCATGCGCACCACGGTAGCGTGCGGCGGCCTGCGGCGGCGGCCTTCAGATGTTGAGCAGCTGGACGGTCGAGGGCGTCGGCTGCGCCGAGCCGCCGGCCGGTTCGACCGAGACGCCCATCTTGACGTAACCACTCAGGTCACCGTCGGTCTGGTAGGCGACGTTGCCCGCGGCGTCCGGCTGGAACACGCCCGCCGACACTGCCTTTCCGGTTTCCGGCAGCATCCACAGCTGGTAGGTCTTGCCGGCCGGCAACGCAGGCATGTCACGGCCGATCAGGACCACCTTGTGCTCCTGCTTGGCCCAGATGACGGTGCCCGAGCCGTGGCTGAGCGCGGTGCTGGACACCACCAGGTCGGCGTTGGGCTGGTTGGCCAGCGAGCTGACCGCGGCCGCCACCGGGTTGGCGGAGCTGGCCCGGCTGGCGTTCCGGTGCTGGGTGTAGCCCCAGCCGCCGGCCGCCACCGCAAGCACCAGGCAGGCCGCGGCCAGGCCCTGCCACACCGAGCGGGACAGCTTGGCGCGGCGCAGCGCGATCACGTTGTCGACAACAGGCGGCAATGGACGCACCTGGGAAATTCCTCGCAGCACGTCCTCGCGCAGCTGAGGCGGCGGCTCCACGGCGGTGATCTGGCTCAGCTCGGCCGCGGTCCGCTGCATCCCGCGCACCTCGTCGGTGCACTCCGGGCACTCGGCCAGGTGGGCCTGGAACTGTTCGCGCTCTTCCGGAGACAGCGCGTCCAACGCGTAGGCGCCGGCGAGCAGGTTCAGATCGTGGCTCATGCCGTCACCCCCAGTGCATCCCGCATCCGGATCAGCCCGTCACGGATCCTCGTCTTGACCGTGCCGAGCGGCAACGCGAGCAGCTCGGCAACCTCGGAGTGGGTGTAGCCGCCGAAGTAGGCCAGGCTGATCGCCTCGCGCTGAGCTTCGGTGAGCCCGTCCAGCACCTTGCGCACCCGCTGGCCATCCAGCCGGCTCTGTACCGTCTCGGCGACCGAGTCGAACGGCCGCTCCTCGTGCAGCCGCTCGTACTTGTCGTCGCGCACCACGCTGGCCTGGGCCGAGCGAACCCGGTCGACCGCGCGCCGGTGCGCCACCATCAGCAGGTAGGGCAGCACTGCGCTCTTGGTCGCGTCGAAGCGAGCGGCGGTGCGCCAGATCTCCAGGTAGATGTCCTGGGTCACCTCGGCCGACTGCGCCGCGTCGCGCACGACCCGATGCACCATGCCGTAGACCCGCGAGGCGGTCCGGTCGTACAGCGCTGCGAAGGCGCGCTCGTCGCCGCGTGCGGAGCGGGCGAGCAGGTCCTCCAGCGTGACCTCATGGTCCGCTTCGGTGGCGGAACCGGCGGCGGCCAGCGGTGAGGGCTCGCGCTCGGATCGCATGCTGGTCATGGTAGGCACCAGCCCGTCGGGTCCCCATCCGGCAACGTCATGCCGGTGATTCGCGGCGGGTGCAGAACCGGATTGCCGCCCGGTCGAGCCAGCCGGTGGGCGGGCATCCGCGATCCACCGGCTGCACCGACGCGCCGGACCCGCGGTGCGGCGGTCGGTAGGGCCGAGGGGAGTCGAACCCCTACTGGCACGGACCTAAACCGTGTGCCTCTGCCAATTGGGCTACGGCCCCCAACAGCAGGTCGGAGCCTACAGACCGGCCCGCGGCAGGTGCAGCCGGGCGGTCAGGCGGCGTCGAGGCCGAGGTCGCGGCGCAGCTTGGCGACGTGCCCGGTCGCCTTCACCCCGTACTGAGCAAGCTCGATGGAGCCGTCGGCGGCGATGACGAAGGTGGAGCGAATCACCCCGGTGACGGTCTTTCCGTACAGCTGCTTCTCGCCGAACGCGCCGTAGGCGCTGAGCACGGATCGGTCCGGGTCCGACAGCAACGGAAAGCTCAGCTGTTGGGCGTCGCGGAACTTCTGCAGCTTGGGCTGCGGGTCGGGGGAGACGCCGAGGACCGCGAAGCCCTCCGCGGCAAAGGAGGCAAGGTTGTCCCGGAAGTCGCAGGCCTGCTTGGTGCAGCCCGGAGTGGAAGCCGCTGGGTAGAAGTAGAGGATCACCCGCTGCCCTCGGAAGTCGGCCAGCGAGACCGGCGCGCCGTCGGCGTCCGGCAAGGTGAAGGTCGGGGCAGCGTCGCCCGGTGCGAGCCGTTGCGTCATGTCGTCACGATAGCGAAGCGCGGGCAGGTCGCGGTGTCCGTTCCCGCTCGGCTGCGGCGGCTGTAGCCGGGCTTTCGCTAGGCTGGCGGTTCAGGCGGGGCCGACCCGAAGCTGAACCAGAACCATGAGAGGGAGCGCCCGGTGGCAGAACGCGACGCAGCAGAGATCCGGGCCGAGCTCGAGCAGGCCCGTACCCGGCTGGCTTCCTCGGTGGACCAGCTGACCGACCGCCTGGCGCCGCAGCGCCTGGTGGAGGAGGCCAAGACCGGTCTTGTCGCCAAGGCCACCTCTCCGGTCGGGATGGCCGTCATCGGTGGTGCCGGCGTGCTGCTAACCCTGCTGATGATCCGCAACCTGCGACACAGCCGGCGCGACTGAGCGGCCGCAGCCGGCGCGAGTGAGCAGCCGCCGCGCCAGCTGTCAGCGCTGACCGGCGCGGGTCGCGATGTGCACCCGCAACTGCTCGACCCGGGCGACCGGGCGGTCGAACAGCACCACCACCTCCAGGCCGAGGTCCTCGCGCGCCGCGGGCTTGGAGAGCAGCACCGTCCCCGGGATGTCGAACTCGTCGCCGGAGAGCTTCAACCGCACCACGACCGCCAGGTGCGGTTGGAACCAGTCCCGGAATTCCGGCGCGACGATGCCGCGCAGCGCGACCTCGGACAGGTCGATCAGTTCGGTGCCGATACCCGACGGGCCGGGCTGGCCGTGCTCGTCGGGGGTGGTGAAGTCGATGACCACCTGGGCATCCAGCGACGAGCGGGTGTACTGGCGCCGCTCCTCCCGCCAGGCGTCGTCGTCCACCTCGGCCACCAGCACGGTGTGCTCGCCCGCCGCACGCAGCTCGACGAGCAGCACCGGCAGCACCCAGTAGGAGTTGTCCTCGGGCCAGCTGACGAGCAGCCGGGTGCCGGGGGTGAACGGGCGGGCCGCGGGCAGATCCGCCGGCGGGCTCAACAGCAGAGTTCCGGGCGCCTCGGGGTGGACGTGCAGGACCTCGCTGCGGTGAGCGCTGCCGGTCTGGTCGCGCAGCTCGACCTTGGCACCCTGCTCAGGCATCCGGGTCATGACTCACCGTAAGCCAGCAACCGGCCCGACTGCATGATTTCCGCGCGGCGCGCGTCCGGAGTCGTGCGCCCGGCGTCCGGCTCAGGGTTGCTCTGGCTCGGTGTCCAGCGCGCTGCGGAGGTTCTCCAGCGCCGCATCGCTGGTTGAGACGGCCTGCTCATTGGATCGCTGGATCTCCTCGTAGACTTCCTTGCGATTCACCCGGACCGAGCGCGGCGCGTCGATGCCGATCCGGACGGCATCGCCACGGACTTCGAAGACGGTGAGCACGATGTCGTCCCCGACGACGATGCTTTCACCCACTCGACGGGTCAAAATCAGCACAGACACTCTCCCGCAGGCACGTCAGGTGGGACACAGTGTCCCACCTGCAACGCTAGCTTGCCGGGGCGAGCAGCGGTGCGCGCAGGGGCAGATCGACGTCGGGGAGCACCAACTGGACCGCGGTTGCGGCCTCGGCGGCGATGACGATCGGGGCCAGCAGGTTGGCAGTCGCGTCGGCGATGGAGTCGGTCACGGTGACCACCACCAGCAGCAGCACCTCGTCGCCGTCGCCGACGCCCAGCGCGGCCACGTCGGCCGGCAGCAACGACGGGCGGTACTCCGGGAAGAACCGGCCCGGCGAGGCCACCACGAAGCGCAGCCCGGGGGTTTGCCGGGAGCGCAGCGCATACAGCACGCCGTGCGCATCCAGCGGGCAGACGTCGAACTCGCGGTCGGCCGGAAAGCCGGGGATCGGGCTGTTGAAGGTGATGGAGTCCGGCAGGGTGGCGGGACGTTCGGACAGTGCAGTGGTCACGGGTTACCTCAAGAAGTCCAGGAGCGAGGTCTGGCTGATCTTCGCTGTGGTGGCCAGGGCGGCTTGGTAGGACGCATTCGCGGAGCTGACCTGCACGGCCATGTCGGCCAGGTCGATGTCCTGCAGATCGGACAGCTGAGACTTCAGCTGAATGGTGTTCGAGCTGATGTTGTTCTGCACGCTCTGGATCCTCGCGTACTTGGCCCCGGCCAGGGACTGGTCGTTGGTGATGGCGAGCTGGCGCGAGTCCAGGGCGCTGAGATCGCCACCGAGGGCCGCGGGGTTGGTGCGCAGATCGTTGGAGATCGTGGACATCAGGTCGAACAGGTTGTTGCCGTTCGGCCCGAACGGGGTGGTGCCCGGGGTGTTCAGGTCGACCGAGGCGTTCGGGCCGACGCTGCGGGTCACCGTGCCGGCATCCCCGACGTAGTTGCCGGAGGTGTCGAAGGCCACCGGGCTGGCGGTGGTGCCACCGAACACCGGCCGCCCGAGGTAGGCGGAGTTGGCCAGCGACAGCAGCGAGGAGCGGGCCGCATCCACCTGCTGGGCCAGCGCCTCGTTGGAGGTCGCGTTGCCGGTGCCGGTGTTCATGCCCTGCAGCACCAGCGTGCGCACCTGCTGCAGCTGGGCGCTGATGCTGTTGTACGCGGTGTCCACGGTGGTCAACCAGCCCAGCGCGTCCGAGCCGTTGGCCTGGTACTGGGTGTTCTGCTTCAGCTGCGAGCGCAGCTCCAGGGCGCTGACGGTGCCGGTCGGGTTGTCCGACGGCTTGGTGATCTGCCGGCCGGAGGAGAGCTGGGACTGCAGTGCAGCCAACCGCGAGGCCTGGTTCTGCAAGCCGATCAGGGCACCCCGGCTCGACGAGCCCTGGGTCACGCGAATCATTACAGGCCCGCCCTTCCGGTGTGGTTGATCAGGGTGTCCAGCGTCTCGTCGACGGTTGTCAGCACCCGCGAACTGGCCTGGTAGGCGCGCTGGTAGGTCAGCATGTTGGTGGTCTCCTCATCGATCGACACCCCGGAGGACGAGTCGGCCAGGGTGTCCACGCTGGTGGTGACCGACTGCTGCACACCCGCGCGCTGTGTGGCCTGCTGCGAGCCGGTGGCCAGGTCGCCGATGAGTGCTCGGTAGGCATCGTCGGCCCCGCCAGCGGCGTTGCCCAGGTGCGAGTTGGCCAGGGCCACCGAGCCGTCCAGGTTGCCGCCAGGAGTGCCGGAGGCGGCCAGCAGCTTCGGGTCGGTCATAGTGACCGAGATGGTGGCGGCCGTAGCGCCGGAGAACATCGCCGCGCCGGGGTTGCCGTTCAGGTCGTAGCCGCCGGCTTGCGCACTGTTGACGGTGCTGGCCAGCGCCGCGGCGACCTGATCCAGCTGGGCTGCATAGTGCGGGATGGTCGTGGTCAGGCCGTCCAGGTAGCCCTGCAGCTGTCCGCTGGTAGCCGCAGCCGGCGTGCCGCCGACCAGTAGCTGGTTGGACGGGTCGAGGCTGACCGTGGTCGCGGTGACCGAGTTGACCAGGTTCTGGCCACCGATGGATACCGTCGCGGTGCCGTCGGCGTTGATGCTGGATTGGGCGCCGGCCAGGTCGGACAGGCTCATCAGCAGGCTGTCCCGCTGGTCGAGCAACTGGTTGTCGACGTGCCCGGTGGCGTTGTTGACAGCGATGGCGCCGTTCAGCTGGGCGAGCGAGCTCGCTGCGGTGTTGATCTGCGTGACGGCCGAACCGGCCTGCTGGGACAGGGAGTCGCTCAGCCGGGACAGCGAGGCGCTGGTCTCGTTCAGCGTTCCGGCCACGCCGGCCGCGTTCTGCAGCACCACGTTGCGGGCGCCGCTGTCACCCGGGTTGTTGGCGACGGTGGCCCAGGAGTTCCAGAAGTTGTTGAGTTGCTCGGCAAGGCCCGTGTCGCTCGGCTCGTTGAAGAGCCCCTCGACCGAGGACAGCGTCGAGGCGGAGGTCTGCAGGTAGCCGTTGCGGCCGTGCTCG
>DATAKO010000074.1:0-42521 GCA_036261575.1 Jatrophihabitans sp. | reverse complement strand
GCCCGTGTGGCCGGCGCCCTCAGCGACAGCGTGCTGCTCGGCAAGATGCACCTGCAGTACGGGCTGGAAGGTCTGATGTCCAAGATCGAGTACACCAACTTCGGCCTGCGCTTCCCCGGTCTCATGGACAAGAGCGAGGCGATCGTCGGGGCGACCGGCAAAGCCATCTGGAACTACGGCTTCAACCTGCCGCCGGACTCGAAGTTCGGCGCGATCAAGTACGCACTGCAAAAGACCAACGGCCTGTGGAACGGTGCCGGCATGATCTTTCCCGCGATCAGCAAGCAGGCGGCGACCGAGGGCGGCAAGGCGGTGTACCACTCGATCACCCACGACCTCAGCGGCAAGCAGGCTCAGGCGCAGATCCAGCAATATCAGCAGAGCAACCCGACGGGTGCGGCGCAGGCGCACCAGATCGCGCAGAACCTGGCCAAGGGTGACAAGGCCACCTTCAGCTACCCGAAGCAGCATCGCTACCCGCAATCGGTTCCGGTGCACTGAGCATGGCCGACGCCACCGACACGGTCGCCGGAACCGTCGCCGGCAATCCTGCCGCCGCAGGGATGGTTCGCGCACTGATCGAGGCGGGGGACAGCTCGTCCCTCGGGCACGCCTACGGCCAAGCCATCGAGCCGGCGAACCGGGCCGCGGTGACCTCAGGCCTGCTCGCCGCCCTCCAGCTGCGAGTCACCGGCTGGCTTCCGCAGCCGCTCAACCCCGACACCGCTATCCGCGCGATCCACGAGCACGTCGCTGCCCACTACGCTCGCGTCGAGTCGTTGGTCGGGGTCAACCTGGTGCTGCTGGAACACCTCGCCCGCTCCACCGTGGGCCTGTCGGAATTCATCTCCGAACTCACCGAGGAACAGGTGTGCCTGTACGCCGCCGTGCTGCTGAACGCAGTGAGCGCGGGGTCGGAGGGCGGCAGCGCGCCGGCTCGGGCAGACCTGCTCGAGGACGGTGCCGAGCTTCCGGTTCCGGAGGGCATCAGCTACGACATCGCAGAGGCGGCGTTCTGCGCCGGCACCGGCGACCCGAAGGGTTGGCAGGAGCACGCCCGCCGCGCACTCGAGGTCGATGCGGACGCGGCAGACCGGGCCGTCCGGCAGCAGCTGGCTGACCGGCTGTCGCGGCAGGACGTGCGGACCGGACAGGTGGCCGAGATCGCCAACGGCGCCTATCGGCTCGCGGCCGCGGTGCAGGACGGTCCGTTCGCCTGCCCGATGTACCTGCTGGAGCTGGTGATCCGCCGTGCACTCGCCGAGCCGGGCTGCACCGACCACGTCGACCAGGCGGAGCTGGTCTACGCGGGCAGCCAGGCCTGCGGCCTGCTCGACCTGAGCGTGGCGCTGCTGCCGCCCGGCTGGGGCTGGGCCGTGCACGGCCCACTGTCGCCGGCCGGCTGAGCGGCGCATGACGGCGACCCGGTTCGTGGTCACCGGCGAGCTGACCGCGCTCGCCGAGCAAGCCCGGGCGGCTGGTCTGGGCAACGGCGTGGACTACTACATCCGCGGCATACCCTTCACCGGGTCGCTCGGCGCCGATCTCATCGGATTCTCCTTCGATGGCAGCCAGTACTGCGTCGAGCGGCGGTCAACGGATCGCACTCGCGACCTGCTGCGCACCGACGACTTCGAGCTGGCGCGGCAGCGCTTCCTCAGCGAGGCGCAGCAGCTGGCGGCGAGCTTCATCCCCCGGCGTGCCCACCGGCCGGATCCGGAGCCGGCTGCCGCCGGCACCGAAAGCCCGCTGATCACCGTGCTGCTGGCCGTCGGGCTGGGTTTTCTGTTCGGGCTGCTGGTGATTCCCGCGCTGGTGCTGTTGACGGTGCTTGCGGTGGCCTCAGGCAGCTACTCCTCCGGTGGCTCGGGCCCGAAGCGGCCCTGGCGCGGTGACTGGAGCCAGAAGCTGAGCTTCGCCGTCGGCGCCGTCGCAGGCCTGGCAGTGCTGGCCGTCGGCGGACTGGCGTTGCTGGCGCGCTGAGCCCGGTCAGCTGTAATAGCCGTTGGCAACCAGAACCAGGTTCACCACCACAACCAGCACGACGATGGCTGCCGCGATCCACCGAGCCGGATGCTGCATGAACCTGCGCTCTGCGGTGCCGCCGCTGAATTCGGGATGTTCCCGGTACAGGTGTGGCCCGTCGTTGTAGGTGACCCGCTCGACCTGCACCCCGCGCGCGAGCAGCCCCTCGAAAGCCGAATCGGGCAGCATCGCCTCGAACTGCTCCCAGTTGAGCCGGGGCCGGAAGGAGACCCGGCCCAGCAGCTCGCCGTCGCTGCCGTAGAAGCCCACCGTGTAGTTGGCGATCTTGCTGCTCACCGGAAAGCGAACACCGGCGACCAGCACGCGGCTCAACTGCGGCAGCTCGGCAGTCTGGCCCGGCAGGCGCCAGTGGTGGCTGCGCTTGCCGTCGAAGTACTCGACCTGATCGCCCAGGTCGAGCAGACGGGGATTGCCGAACCAGGCACGCTGACGATCATTGCGCAGGTTCTCGATTTCGGGCCGGAAAACCACGGTGCCTTCGCGCTCGGTCGCCACGGCGACATCGTATCGGTCCGGATCGGATAATCACGGCACGCGCCACGGCCAGCCCTTGACGCGCGCATCCGTTAGTCGTAGCTTGCGTTAGTTATGACTAACGCTTCAGCGTTGTTGGACGCCCTGGCCGAGCCGACCCGGCGGGTGATCGTCGAGCGGCTCTCGACCGGTCCGGCCGCGGTGACTGAGCTTGCCCGGGACCTGCCGATCTCACGCTCGGCCGTGTCCCAGCACCTGCAGGTGCTCAAAGCAGCAGGTCTCGTGTCCGACCGCGCCGAGGGCACCAAGCGCGTCTACCGGGTCAATCCCGAGGCGCTAGCCATCATCCGCGCCTACTTCGATTCGTTCTGGCAGCGGTCCCTGGCTGCCTTCGAGCAGGCGGCGACGGGACACACCGCGACGGCATCCGAGGAGCCAGCATGAGCATCGTCAATGACAGCACGGTCGCCACATCGGTCGAGGTCGAGGCGCCGATCGGGCGTGCCTTTCACGTCTTCACCGCCGAGATCGGGACCTGGTGGGACGAGGACAAACACCTCCTGGCGGCCCCGCTCGCCGAGATGATCTTCGAGCCGTTCGTCGGTGGCCACATCATCGACCGGGGCGTCGACGGCAGCGAGTGCCGCTGGGCACGAGTGCTGGTGTACGAGCCGCCGACCCGTGTCTGCTTCAGCTGGGACATCTCAACCCAGTGGCGGCTCGAGCCGGACCCGGACCGGACCAGTGAGGTGGAGATCGTCTTCACCGAGCTGGACCCGCACCGCACCCGGGTGTCGCTGACCCATCGCCACCTGGACCGCCACGGTACGGGCTGGGAGGGCATGCGGGATGCCGTGGCCGGCGGGTGGAACCTGCAACCGCTCGCTGACCGGATCGCGCGGGCCGACCGCATCGCCGGGCGCCGGCTGCCGGGGATCAGCGATGAGCAGATGCGGCTGCGGCTGGCCGGTGCCGCCGGGTACACGCTGGCGCTGCTGCACACCACGGAGGCTTTCGTCAGGCCCGCGGTCGACCCGATCATCTGGGAACACGGGCGGCGCAACATGGCCTTGGTCGAAGCCGGCCTGCTCGCCGTGGTGCTACCGGTCGGGGATGACAGCACGCTTGCGGGTGCGGGCGTGTTCACGACCGACGCGCAACAGACCCGCGCGATCCTCGACGACGACCCTGGCGTGCGAGCAGGAATCTTCAGGTACGACCTGCATCCGGTACGCGGGTTCCCGGGAGCAACGCTGCCCTGAGCCGCGTGCGCGGTGACCGCGTTCGCCGCCGGGGCCGGTGCACCCGCACGAGGCCCCGCACGAGGCGGGTGCCGTCAGCTGGAGCGCTTGCTGGCAGCGATCAGCGCCGTCAACCTGGCATGCAGCTCGGTGAGCTCGCCGACGCTCATGCCGAGCTCGGCCATGATCGCCGGCGGGATCTGCTCGGCCCGCTTGCGCAACCGCCTTCCGGCCGGAGTCAGCTCGACCACCAGTTGGCGCTCGTCGCTGCTGTTGCGTTCGCGAGTCAGGTAGCCGCTGGCTTCCAGGCGCTTGAGCAGCGGGGAGAGCGTCGCGGCGTCGAGTTGCAGCAGCTGGCCGATCCGCTTGACGCTCAGCGGTGACTGTCCCCAGAGTGCCAGCATGACCAGGTATTGCGGGTGGGTCAGCCCCATCGGCTCCAGCAGCGGGCGGTAGAGGCCGAGCACGCTGCGGGATGCGACCGACAGTGCGAAGCACACCTGCCGTTCCAGTGCGAGCGGATCATCGGCAGGAGCTGGCATGGATCTAGTCTACAATCAATTCGTGCACGAACAGTTAGGGCGCGAACGGAGAAGGCCATCTGCCTGGCAGTGGTTGAAGTACCTCTTCGGAGCGGGACTGCCGCCCGAGCTGCATGCCTGGGTGCTGCACGACACGACCTGCCGCACGTGGGCCCTGCGCCAGGCCGGCCGGACCGTGCTGATGCTCTCACCACTGATCCTCGCCGTCCTGCTGGTTCCGCCGGGGCCGTTCTGGATTCGTGGCATGGCTGCCTTCGGCGGCGTCATCATGAGCCTCATCTACTCCATCGGCTACGCCGTCGAGGCGGCCGAGAACCGGCTGGTCAAGGCCGGTTACCCTGCCGGGACGGGGGAGCGGCTGCGCGCCGAGCGGGCAGAGCGGGTTGGTGCCGAGGCAACCGCCAGGCGCAGGCAGAAGATGTTCGAGCGGATCGAACGCCGCGGCCGCTGATGGGGTGACGGCCGGGTCAGCTCTCCAGCGCTACCTCGTCCGCATGCTTGTCCGGGCGCAGCCCGCGCCACGTCGGATGCCGCAGCCGGCCGTCCCCGGTCCACTCGGAGAACGCGACCTCACCCACCAGCTGTGGCGTGCACCAGTGCGCCAGCCGGGCGTCGGGCCGGGGCACCTCCGTCTCGAAGGGGCTGGTCTTGCGCTCCAGCCGGCGCAGCTTCGGCGCGAGTTCGTCCAGGATCCGCTGGGTGAAGCCGGTTCCCACCTTTCCGATGTAGCGCAGCCCGTGCTGGTCGGGCAGGCCGAGCAGCAGCGCGCCGATCGTGCCAGATCGGTTGCCCTTGCCGGGCGTCCAGCCACCGACCAGCACCTCTTGGGTGCGAATGTTCTTGACCTTGATCCAGTCCTTGCTGCGCTTGCCGGGCCGGTAGGCAGAGCGCAGCCGCTTGGCCATCACGCCTTCCAACCCGAGCTCCTGGCTCGTGCGTACGGCCTCGGCTCCGGTGCCCTGAAACGCTGGTGGCGTCTGCCAGTTCGGGCCGTCCAGCTCGAGCGACTCCAGGCGCTCTCGCCGTTGCGAGTAGGGAAGCTCCAGCAGTGACTCGCCGTCGAAGTGCAGCAGGTCGAACGCCAGCAGTACTACCGGACGGGTCGCGGCCAGCGACTGCGCCTGCCGAGCCGAGCTGACGTGCATCCGCTCCTGCAACCGGCCGAAATCAGGCCGCCCTCGGTCGTCGAAGCAGACGATCTCGCCGTCCAGCACCGCCTGGCTGGTGCCGAAGTGCTCGGCCAGTGGCCGCAGCTCCGGAAAGCTGACCGTCACCTCCCTCGCATTGCGGCTGTGCAGCGTGAGCCGGCCGCCGTCGACCCGGGCGATCGCGCGCATGCCGTCCCACTTCATCTCATACGCCCAGAGCGCATCGTCCTTGGCCGGCGGCAGCGCGCCCGGGCTGGCCAGCATCGGCGCCAGATCCTTCGGGGCCGGCTGCCAGCCGGGCCGGGCCGGTGCGTCCATGCGGTGGATCATCCAGTTCTTGCCCTTCGTGCGGAAGAGCGCGAACCGGCCCTGCGCGCGCGTGCCGGCCAACACGAAGATGACCTCGCGCTCGGTCCACTTCTCGATCTGGTAGCTGCCGCGATCCCATATGGACACCGTTCCTGCGCCGTACTGGCCGGCGCCGATCGTTCCTTCGAAGCTGCCGTACTCGAGCGGATGATCCTCCACGTGCACGGCCAGATGATTGATCTTCGGATCATCCGGCAGCCCCTTGGGCAGGGCCCACGACACCAGCACACCATCTCGTTCCAGCCGGAAGTCCCAGTGCAGTGCGCGGGCGTGATGCTCCTGGATGACGAAGGAATCGCCGTCGCCGCCGGAGCTCTCGCTGCCGGCCGGCGTGGGTTCCGGCGTGCTGCCGGCGTCGCGCTTGCGCTGGTACTCCGAAAGGCTGGCCATCTCTCCAGTGTTACCAGTGTCTGTGTCACCAGACTCTGCAGTGTCTGCGCGGCTACACCAGCTCGGGGACGACGGTGTTCAGTTCGGGGGAGCCGCTCGGCTCGCCGGCTTTGACCAGCGCGACCCCGGTCACCACCAACACCCCGCCGAACAGCTGGCTCGTGGTTGGCAGCTGGCCCAACAGCAACCAGGCGAACAGCACCGCGAACAACACCTCGGTGAGGCCGGCAAAGGACGACAGCCGGGCGCCCAAGCGGCGTGCAGCGCCGATGCCGGCTGCGTAGGCGAACGCAGCTGCCAGCAGCGACACCCCGAGCACAGGCACCAGCCAGCTCATCCGGTGGTGCAGGAGCGTGACCTGATGCGTGCTGGCGTGCAGCGGCGCGAGCCCGATGAGGCCGGCCACCAGCAGTGCGAGACCGCCGACGATCATGCCGGTCCATGCCATCGCCACCGGAGGCAACTCCGGGTCGACCTGGGCCGACAGCACGTAGTAGGCCGCGAGGCCGACGGCGGCGCCCAATCCCCACAGCACCCCCACCAGGCTGATACCGCCGGCCTGCCTCACATCGAGCACGAAGAGCAGCCCGACGATGGCCACGGTCACGCCGGCCAGTGTGACCCGACCCGGGCGCTGGCCGTGTCGCAGCCACATCCAGCCGACCACCAGCAGCACCCCGGAATACTCGAGCAGCAATGCCACGCCGACCGGCAGGTGCGTGATGGCGTTGAAGAAGCACAGCTGGGCCACCGTGATGGCCAGCAGGCCGTAGGCAACCAGTCGAGCCGCGTTCGTCCGGACCAGATGCCACTTGCCGTGCAGGGCGAACAGTGCCGGCACGGCGAGAGCGGCGGCTGCCAGCAGCACCCGCGCCGTGATTGCCGCAGCGGGGGACCAGCCTGCCGCGAAGAGCGCATCCCCGAACGGCCCGGAGGTGGCGAAGCTTGCCGCCGACAGGATGGCCAGGCCGAAGCCCAGCTGCGAGGTAGGCACGTCGCGCTCCTGACCGCCGCCTCGGCGGCACAGACCTTCACAAGCTCAGTTGTAATGGGTGTAAGCATCTATGATCATTACGATCGAGGCCACCGTAGCCAGTACGCAGGTAAGGAGTCAAGGTGTTATTTGCCCATGACACCGAGGTCACGCTGGCGGCCATGGCCGCGCTGGTGAACACCGCGGAGGCCGAGCCGGACGAACTCAGCACGGTGGCCGAGCTGCTCTCCTTCGCCCGTTCCTGGCAGTGGAGCGCCCTCGGCCGGCTGACCGCCGCGGACGTGAACGAGGTGCGCGCGCTGCGACCGGTCGCCCGCCGCTTCTGGCAGCTGTCCGACGACGACGCGGCCGAGCAGGTGAACCGGCTGCTGGCCGACTCCCACGCGCTGCCGCGACTGGTCAAGCATGACGACTGGGACTACCACCTGCACGCGGTGCCCGATCAGTCCCCGCTGGCTCGGCGCATGACCGTGGAGTTCGCGATGGCCATGGTGGACGTGATCCGCACGCAGCAGCTGGACCGGCTGCGGGAGTGCGCGGCTGATGGCTGCCAGGACGTCTACGTCGACCTGTCCAAGAACTCGTCCCGGCGCTTCTGCTCGTCCACCTGTGGCAACCGGGCCAACGTGGCCGCCTACCGCGCCCGGCGCCGCTGACGCCACGCCGGCAGCCACTGTCGGCCGGTCCTCGAACGGTGTTCTCGTATCGACTCAGCTGCGCCGGGCGAACGCCGATAGGGCAGGGCAAGAAAGCGAAGGTCGCGCAGCCGGGAGGATGGCGGGTGCGCAGCCGGCAGGAGGCAGTCGTGTTCGGAGCTACCGGCACCCAGGTCAGGAGGCTCGCCAGCGGCGAGACCGGCCCGGCCGACGGGGCGCCCTGCTTCGATGCCGGCGCACACAGCGGTGAGAGCGCGATCAGCGAGCATCTCGGCTGCCTGGAAGCCCGCTTGTATCACTCGCTGAACGCTCTCAGCCCTGATGCCCAAGCGCTGGCCGCCCGTGCCCGGCAGCAGCAGCGCTTCGACGATGCCATTCGTGCCGAGCTGATCGGGCTGGACGTCCGTACCCGGATGGGCGATTCGGTTGCAGCGAAGCAAGAGCTGCTGCTGCTGCTGCACCGCGTCGAGGCCGGCAGCGCCCTGGCCGGCCGGATCAAGATGGTGCTGAGCACCACCTGCGACCGGCTCGGCGAGCGCACCGAAGCCGGCCGCTGGATCCGCGATGCGCTGGCCGACTGGCCCGAGGGCCAGCAGCCGGGTTGGCGTGCCGAAGCGCTCATGGTCTCGGCGCTGAACGGCTTGAGCAGGCATCACTACGACTACGCGCTGGTGCATCACGCGGTCGCCGAGGTGACCGAGCACGGCAACGCCTTCCTCCTCGCATCCACCCTCGCCAACTTCGCCGAGGTCTCGGCTGAGTGCGGCGACCTGTCCGCTTCGGCACAGTTCGCAGATTCCGCTATCGCGCTGCTGCGCCGGCATCCGGAACTGACCGCACCGCTGACGCTGGACTCCATCGCCAGGTCCCGGCTCGCACTGGGCGAGCTGCTCGCGGCCAGGTACTGCCTGCTGACGGCACTGGAACTGGAAGAGACGCTGCGCTGCACGGACGTGCAGGGCGACCCCTGGCTCACCTTCGCCGAGGTCGAGCTGGCTTCAGGCGATCCGGCCGCCGCCTGGCAGCTGCTGGAGCACCCGCGCCGGCAGAGCTGGGCCAGCAAGTGTTCCTGGACGCACAGCCGTGAGCTCAAACTGCGGGCCGAGATCCTCGCCGAGCTCGGCCGCTGGCAGGAGGCCTATCAGGCGATCGTGCAGCATCTGGCGATGTATGAGGGCTTGCGTTCGGTCGAGGGGGACCGGGTGCTCGCGGAGTTCAACACCGCGCAGATCGCGGCCGAGGAGCGCCGCCGCGCGGCCGAGTTCGAGAAGCTGGCGCTGACCGACTCGCTGACCGGCCTGCCCAACCGGCGGCGTGCCGAGCGATGGCTGGCGTCGCTGGGGGAGCGGCCGGTCTCGCTGGCGATCATCGATCTGGATCACTTCAAGCGCATCAACGACGAGCACTCCCACGACGCCGGCGACGAGGTGTTGCGCCGAGTCGGGCGGTTGCTGGCCGACTGCGGCTCCGGCAGCGAGATCCTGCTGGCCCGGCTGGGCGGCGAGGAGTTCGTACAGCTGCGCACGGATGCCGATCGCGCAGCCGCGATCACCGCGGCGCAGCGGCTGCTGGCCGAGCTGCGAGCGCTCCCGCTGGACGAGGTGGCACCGGGCCTGCGGATCACCGCGAGCGTCGGCATCGCCTTCGGCAACTCCGCGGACCCGTCGGCGCTGTTGCGTGCGGCCGACCAGTGCCTGTACGAGGCCAAGCGGGCGGGCCGGGATCAGCTCATCGTGACCGACTGAGCCAGTGATCATCGGCGGCAGGCCCGGCGCGCCGCCGTCGGCCGGCTGGGTGTGATGGGCCTAGGCGGGTCGTCGAAAGGGCTGCAGCAGCCCGTACAGCTGTTCGCCCGGCACCGGCTTGGCGAACAGGTAGCCCTGGCCGGAGGGCACTCCGAGTTCGGCGACCAGTGCGCGCTGCTGCTCGGTCTCCACGCCTTCGGCAACGCAGCCGAGCCCGAGATCGGCGGCCATGCCGGCGATGGCCCGCACGATCGCCAGATCCCCGCTGCTGTCGGCGACTCCGGAGACGAACGACCGGTCGATCTTGAGGTGGCTGACGGGGAAGGTGCGCAGGTAGGTCAGCGAGGAGTAGCCGGTGCCGAAGTCGTCCAGCGCGATGTGCACGCCGCTGGCCCGCAGCGTGTTCAACTGCTGCAGCGTGCGCGAATCGGCTTCCAGAAGGGCGGATTCGGTGAGCTCGAGGGACAGTGCAGGCTCGGGCAGGCCGGCCTCGGCGAGCGCCCCGGTGACGGTGTCGATCAGGTCGGTGCGGCTCACCTGGCTGGCCGCCACGTTCACTGCCATGTACAGGTCCAGGCCCAGGCTCCGGCGCAGCTCGGCCAGCGTGGCGCACGCCTGGCGCAGCACCCAGCTTCCCATCGGCACGATCAGGCCGCTCTGCTCGGCAACTGAGATGAAGTGCTCCGGCGAGACCAGCGCGCCCGCCTCGTCGACCAGCCGGACCAGCGCCTCGAAACCCTCGATGCGGCCACCCGCCAGGTTCACGATCGGCTGGTAATGCACGGTGAAACGGCCATCGTCAAGCGCGGTGCGCAGTGCGGTCTCGGTGCGGCTGCGCGCGATCGCCTGCCGGTGCAGGTCAGCGTCGTAGAACTCCCGGCGGTCCTTGCCCAGCCGCTTGGCCCGGTACATCGCGGTATCGGCACGGCGGAGCAACTCGGTGGGGTCATTCATCGGGATCTGCCCGTCGGCGATGCCGATGCTCGCCGTCACCCGCACCGGACCCGCCGCGGTCAGGATCGCCTCGTCCAGCGCGGTCGAAACCCGCTCGGCCAGGCGGTCGGCGTCCACGCCGGTGCAGAGCACCACGAACTCGTCGCCACCGAGCCGGGCAACCGTGTCGGTGGGCCGGACCGTCACCCGCAGCCGGTGCGCCACCTCCATCAACACCTCGTCACCGACCTCGTGCCCGCAGCTGTCATTGATCAGCTTGAAGCCGTCCAGGTCGATGAACAGCACCGAGCCCGACCTGCGCCCGACCGCGTGCTGGTGCAGCAGCCGGTTCAGGTAGGCCCGATTGGCCAAGCCGGTCAGCGGGTCTTCCTCGGCCTGCCGGCGCAGCGACTCCTCGGCGATCCGCCGCGCAGTCACGTCCTCCAGCTGGATCAGCAGGTTGCGCGGGCCGCCGTTCTGCCCGGCCATCCAGGTCAGGGTGACGACCGTGTCGATCACGTGGCCGGCCCGGTGCAGCAGTCGGAGACCGAACACGTGCCGGCCGTCGGAGGCGGTGAGCGCGGCGGCAGCCGCCGGCTCCGTCAGGTGCGCGTCGTCGGGATGCACGATCGCCGCCGCAGGCCGGCCGATCAGCTCGTCCGCGCTGAGTCCGACCAGCTGGCACATCGCGTCGTTGACCGCGCTCAGTCGCTGATGATGTCCGACCGACAGCGCCATCGGCAGCGGTGACCCGGCGAAGATGGACCGGAAGCGCAGCTCGCTCTCGGCCAGCAGCTCGCCGGCCACCTGGCGCTCCACCAGCCGGGTGGACTCCAGCGCGATCAACCGCAGCAGGCTCACATCATCTGCATCGACGTTGCTCTGGTCGGTCTGGAACACCAGCGCGTAGCGGACCTTGGCATCCACCAGCAGTGGCAGGATGACCGCGGCGCCGAAGGCGGTCTGGGCGCGGTCCAGAATCAGCAACTCGGCCGTGTCCGGTCCGGTCAACAGGTCCAGCGGCAACTGGGCGATGGTCAGTCCGACCTCGGTGTGCGGCCAGCAGGTGGTCAGCGACCAGCCCAGCGGGCCGGCCTTGATCACTGCGGCCCGCGACCAGCCGAAATGGCCACAGACGGCGGCCAGGATCTGCTGCGCCGCACTGTCCAGCTCGGTCGAATCGTTGGCCGCGCCTGCCACGGCGTTGAGCAGGGTCAACCGGCGGGCAGCCTGCACGGTCTCGGAGTGGGCGCGTTCCAGTTCGGCGCGGGTACGTTCCTCCTCGGTCAGGTTGAGCACCATCGACACCCACCACCGAGGGTTGCCGTCGGCGTCGCGCAGCAGCGAGCTGGTCACCCGGACCGGGACCAGGTGGCCGTCCCGATGCAGGAACCGGCGGATCTCGGTCACCGTGTCGGCACCCTCGAGCAGTGCCCGGGTTGCCTCGGCGACCCGCTCGAACTCGTCCGGATCGGTGAAGTGACGTACGGTGTGCCCGATCATCTCCTCGGGCCGGTAGCCCAGCATCGAGGCCAGCGCCTCGTTCACCGCGCTGACTCCGCCGCCGAGCTCGGAGAAGATCTGGCCGATCGGCGCGTGTTCGAAGACGGCACGGAACCGGGCCTCGGAGTCGTGCCGGTCCGATTCGGACTTTGCCAGTTCGGTGATGTCGGTGGAGATGCCGCCGATGGCGTAGGGCTTGCCGGACGGGTCGAGTAGCGGGAACTTGTGCGAGACGTACTTGCGCAGCGAGCCGTCGGGTCCGGGTGCCCACTCGGTACTGGTGCGGGCGACACCGTCAGCCAGCACCAGCTCGTCGTTGCGCCGGTGTTCCTCTGCGATGTGATGAGGGAACAATTCATGCCCGGTCAGCCCGATGATCTTCGAGGCGGGTAGCCCGACGAGTTCCTCGAAGGCCGGATTGACCATCAAAAACCGCGCATGGGTCGCGTCTCGTACGTACATCACGCCGCCGGCGTGGCGCATCAGGCCGTTCAGGTACTGCAGGGAGTGCAGCGGCGGCACGGTCACCTGGGCCGGTACCGGCACGCTGGTGGGCATGGCAGTCGAGTCGGCCGGTCCCGAGTCCTGCCGAGCCACTGGCACCACTGCCCCCTTGCCGATCGGACCGCGGCCATCGTCACCGGCCGGTTCGCTGTCCTATCGGCCACCGGCGCGCCGCCCTGAGGCCCGGTGATCCCGTGTATTCGAGTCTTGCGAGCGCGGCCAGGATACAGTGGGAGGTACCCAACAGAGGGATCTGACGACAGGTCATCGATGACTCGTCCCGCACCGGGCGATCCGGTCGAACAGCGTTTGCTGGCGACCGCCCGCCGACGCTCCACCCTGCTATCCGAGGTCAGCTCGGTCATGGCGGGGTCCCTGAACATCCGGCGATCGGTATTGCGGCTGCTCGACATCCTGCAGCCCGACTTCGCCGACTGGGTGATGCTAGGCCTGCTCGACTCCAGCGCGGCCCGGTTCGACCTGTACGGCGGCGCGGACCCGCGCAATCTCGCCGACGTCAGTGCTGCTCAGGTGAGCAGCTTTCCGGCGCTGCAGTCGATGATGATCACCGGCGAGACCGAGCTGCTGCACGTGGCGCTGGCCGGTGAGCAGGCGCCGCGGCTGGAACCTGACGGCCTCGATCAGCTGATCCCGCACCCGCAGCTGCGGGAGGAGGCCAAGCAGTTGCGGCCCGCCGACGCGCTCGGGCTGGCACTGCTGACGCGCGGCACCATCATCGGCTTCCTGGTGCTGCTGCGCAGCGAGGGCCGGGGCTTCACCGTTCGCGACATCGGCGCCGCCGAGGAGATCGCCCGGCGCGCGGCGCTGTCACTGGACTCCGCCCGGATCTACCGCGCCCGGATGGAGCTGACGAGCGCCTTGCAGGGCGCCCTGCGGCCGCCGGCGCTGCCGAATGCCAGCGGCCTGCGGCTGGCGGCGACCTATCGGGCCGCGGCCGAGCACCTGGACATCGGCGGCGATTTCTACGACGCCTTCACCACCGACGACGAGCTGGCACTGGTCTGCGGTTCGGTGCGCGGCCCGGGCATCAGCGCGGCCCCGGCGGCGATCCAGGTCCGGCAGAGCGTGCGCACCGCCGCCCGGTTCTCGCGGCGTCCGGATTCGGTGCTCGGCGCCACCGCCGACGCGCTGCACCTCGAGGTTCCCGACGTCGAGGTCAACCTTTGCTACGCGCGGGTGCAGCTGTCCCCAGGCGGTGGGCATGCCACCATCGACGTCGGGCGCAGCGGTGGGGTGCCGCCGGTGCTGATCACCGCTGCAGGCTCCGCGACAGCGGTGGAGTTTCCCGAGCTCGCGGTCTCCTCCTATGCCCGGGTCGAGGTCGAGCGCGCAGACATGCTGTTGCTGCTGAGCAGCGGCATCGTCGACAGCGTCGGACCGTCCGGCCGGTACGGGCTCGATCGGGTGCTGGCGCTGGCCCACCGCTATGCCGGCACCAGCGCGCTGATCCTGGCCGAGGCACTGGAGCAGGACGTCGTCGACTTCCTGGACGGCAAGCCGCACGATGATCTGATGGCTCTCGTCGTCGAGTGCGGTCCGTGACGAGGACGGTCACCGACGCCGGGGTAGTCGAGTTCGCCGAGGCAGTGGCCGGTCTTGACGCGCGCGCAGGCAGCGCCGTGGTGGGCACGCTGCTGGACGGAGGTGCCGACCCGATTTCGGTGATCGACCAGGTGATCGTGCCGTCCCAGCACCAGGTCGGCCTGCGCTGGCAGTTCGGCGAGTGGACGGTGGCCCAGCAGCACGCCGCGACCGAGGTGGCGCTGGCCGGTGCCGCCGAGATAGAACGGCGGCTGGACCGGCGACCCCGCCGCAACGGTCACGTGGTGCTCGCCTGTGCCGAGCGCGAATGGCATGCGCTGAGCATCCAGTTGATCGCGCTGGCGATGCGTTCCGCCGGCTGGGACACGACCGTGCTGGGCGCAGGCATCTCGCCGTTGCGGCTCAGCCGCGCGCTGCACGAGCTGGGTCCGGACGCGGCCGCGATCAGCTGCTCGGTGCTGGCAAGCCTGCCCACCAGCCGCCGCTTCATCGAGGCCGCCTCGGCCGCCGGCGTGCCGACCGTCGTGGGTGGCGCCGCTTTCGGCACGGACGCCCGGCGGGCCGATGCGCTCGGAGCGACCGCGTGGGCGAATTCCGCTCGCGGGGCAACGCTCGCGCTGTCCGGCCTGCCGCTGATCGCGCCGCTGGTGCCGCCGCTGGCCAAGGACGTGCAGTCCGAACAGCTCGCGCTGCACGCGCAGCTGCTGAGCATCCGCTCGGAGGTGCAGCGGCGCTGGCGGCCGCTGGGCCAGACCGGATCAGTGACACCTGATTCGGCCGGTGAGGTCGTGCGCGACTGCATCGATCAGGTCGTGCACGCGGTGGTGGCGGCACTCATCACTGAGGATGTGTCGACGCTGGCTGAGACCCGGGCCTGGGTTTTCGAGGTGCTCAAGGCGCGTGGCGACGAGCGCGCCACGGCGCATGCCAGCGAGCTCGGCGAGGCCGTCTCGGGCATGATTCGGGAATATCCCCGAGCCTACGGGTTGCTCAGCGCGAACTGGTGAGCAGGCCAGGGCCGGTCACAGCCGTGGCAAGGATCGCTCGTAGAGCCAGGCGTTGAACAGCCCGGCCAGCGAACGATCAGCAAAACGCTGGGCGTGCGCCAGGAATTGGTCGGTGTCCACCGTCGCGTGCCGGTGCTCGCCCGTCCAGCTGCGCAGCAGCTCGAAGAACAGCTCGTCGCCCAGCACGTTGCGCAGCGTATGCAGGGTGAGCGCGCCGCGCTTGTAGACGCGGTCGTCGAACATCAGTCGCGCTCCGGGCGCGGCCACCGCGAGATCCTGCGGTTGGTCCCGCAGCCGGTGCCAGTGCTGGTCGGCCAACTCGTCGGCCGATGCGTCCCCGGCCTGTTCGGACCACAACCACTCGGCGTAGCAGGCGAATCCCTCGTTCAGCCAGATGTGCTGCCAGCTGTCGATGGTCACGCTGTTGCCGAACCACTGGTGCGCCAGCTCGTGCGCCACCAGCCGCTCGTAGCCGCGCCGGCCGTCCACGTGATTGCGTCCGAAGATGGATATACCCTGCGCCTCGAGGGGAATCTCCAGCTCGTCGTCGGTGACCACCACCGTGTAGGACGGGTGCGGGTACGGTCCGAAGAGCTGCTCGAAGGCATCCAGCATCTGTGCCTGACGGCCGAAGTCGTGCTCGAAGTGGGCGCGCAGATCCGCCGGCAGCAGCCCTGCCTGCCGCAGCGGCCGCCCGGCCAGCTCGACCCGCTGGTACTGACCGACCTGCAGCGTCGCCAGATAGGTGGCCATCGGTTCGGCCTGGTCGAACACCCAGCGGGTCTGGCCGGCCTTGCGGGTGCGTCCGGTGAGCTCGCCGTTGGCCAGCACGGTGTAGGGCGAATCCGTGCCGATGGTGAGGTGAAAGCTTGCCTTGTTCGACGGGTGATCGTTGCACGGAAACCACGTCGGTGCACCGTCGGGCTGGCCGGCCACCAGCACTCCGTCGGCCAGCTCCTCCCAACCGACGGCCCCCCACGCGCCGGTGCGCGGCCCCGGGTTGCCCTGGTAGCGCACCTCGATCAGCATGCTGGCGCGAACCGGAATCTCCCTGTCCGGCCAGATGAAAAGCTTGCCGTTGCGGGTGCTGAAGCGCCGAGCCCGGCGGCCGTTGACGCTCACCTTGCTGACCTGCAGGCCGACCAGGTCCAGGCTGAACCGGGTCAGCGGTTGCAGCGCGACCGCGGACAGCAACGCCTTGCCGTCCAGCCGGTTGCTGCTCACCCGGTAGTCCAGCTCCAGGTCGTACCGGGTGATCAGGTAGCCGCCGTTGCCGGCGTGCGGCAGGTAGGGGTCATCGGCGCTGCTCGCTCCGGTGCTGCGATCCGCGTCCGGCTTCACGCCACCGCCTCGTCGCTGTCGGCAATGGGCCCCGGCGCCGGCCACGGCGCGATCGGGTTGCCGATCCAGCGGGAGCCGGCCGGCACCGACTCGCCGCGCATCACCAGCGACACCGGTCCGACGCTGGCGCCAGGGCCCAGCCGGGCGGCGGGCAGGACCACCCCGTGCGGACCCAAGCTCGCGCCGTCGTCGAGTTCCACCGTGTCCATGCGCAAGATTCGATCATGGAACAGGTGGGTCTGCAGCACGCACCCTCGGTTCACGCTGACCCCGTCGCCGAGCCGGATCAGGTCGGCCTCGGGCAGCCAGTAGGACTCCAGCCAGGCTCCCCGGCCGATCCGGGCGCCCATCGAGCGCAGCCACAGGTTCAGCAAGGCGGTTCCGCTGGCGGCACGGGCGAACCAGGGTGCTGCCACCATCTCCACGAAGGTGTCCACCACCTCGTTGCGCCAGACGAACGAGCTCCACAGCGGATACTCCACCGCACGGGTGCGCCCGACGAGCAGCCATTTGGCCGCGGTAGTGAGCGCGCCGGCCAGCACACCGGCGACCGACAGGAGCACGCCGGAGAGCAGCCCGGCAACCGGGTACCCACCCTGGTGAATGACGCCCTGCAGCGCCAGCAGCACGCCGGTGGCCAGCGCCACGGTGAGCATGGTGGGCACCAGCCTGCAGAGTTCGACCAGCGCGCGGGCGACTTTCAGCCTGGTGGGAGGGGCGAACGTGCGCAGCTCGTCATCCGTGGCGGCGCCGGACCGGCGCAGCTGCACCGGCGGGCTACCCAGCCAGGAGGTGCCCTTCTTGGCCTTGGCCGGGGCCGCCGACAGCACCGCGACCAGCCCGTTCTTCGGCACCCGATGGCCGGGCGCGGTGGTGCCGGAGTTGCCGAGGAACGCCCGCTTGCCGACCTTGGCAGGCTCGATGCACAGCCAGCCGCCACCGAGCTCGTAGGAGGCGATCATGGTGTCGTCGGCAAGGAAGGCACCGTCACCGACCTCGGTCATCCGGGGCAGCAGCAGCACCGTGGACGCCTCGACACCGCGACCGATCCGGGCGCCCAGCGCGCGCAGCCACACCGGGGTGAACAGCGAGGAATAGAGCGGGAACAGCAGCGATCGAGCGCTGTCCAGCAGCCGCTCGGTCGCCCACACCTGCCAGCCGATCCGGCTGCGGACCGGATGGAAGCCCGCCCGCAGGCCCAGCCCGAGCAGCCGCACGAACACAACCGTCAGCAGCCCGTAGAACAGCAACCAGAGCACCGTGTTCAACGGCACCAGCGCGGCGGCGCGCACGCCCGCCGCGGCCAGGTTCGGCGCGCCGGCCAGGTAGACCACCGTCAACCAGACGCCGGGCAGCGCGGCGATCAGTGGCAGCGCCGAGAAGAGCGCGGAAGCCACGCCGTAGGCAGCCACCCAGGCGGGTCTGCGCGGCGGTCGCTGGGGCGGCCAACTCCGGCGGCGGTGTCCTGCCGGAGCGGCGGGCACCCCCGCCCACAGCTGACCATCGGGCACGGTGCCGCTGACCCAGGATCCGGCAGCGATCTCGGCCCGCCGGCCGATCCGGCTACCGGGCGCGCAGGTGCTGCGCGAGCGCACCACCGCCTCGGCGCCGATCTCGATCGAGCCCAGGTGCAGTTCGTCGCCGTCCAGCCAGTAACCAGCCAGGTCCACCTCCGGCTCGACGGAGCTACCGCGTCCCATCCGCAGCATGCCGGTGATCGGCGGCAGCGTGTGCAGCGTGACCTGCTTGCCGATCCGGGCGCCCAGTGCGCGGGCGTAGTAGCCGATCCACGGCGCACCGGCCAGGTTTGCGGCGTCCACGGCCTCGGCCAGTCGCTCCGCGGCCCAGAGCCGGACGTGCACGCTGCCGCCGCGGGGGTAGACGCCGGGCCGCACGCCCAGCAGCAGCAACCGGGCGCCCGCGGCGGCAAG
Organism: Jatrophihabitans sp.; assembly: GCA_036261575.1. GTDB lineage: Bacteria > Actinomycetota > Actinomycetes > Mycobacteriales > Jatrophihabitantaceae > Jatrophihabitans_A. The sequence goes on along the minus strand of DATAKO010000074.1, from coordinate 24,134 downwards.
GGCCATCCGGCCGGCCGGGCTGAGAAACAGCAGGAAGCCGGCCAGCACCCACCACCAGGACACCGTCGGTGCCCAGGCCAGCCGGTAGCGGTGGCTGATGATGTTGTCGGCGGCGGCCAACATGGTCAGCCAGCGCAAGCCCGCCAGTGTGGTGACCAGCAGGTTCACCGCGAGCTGCACCACCTGCGTTGCGGGCGGTACCGGCCGCACTGTGCGCTCCGGCCGATCGGCTTCGGGCACCAGCGCGTCGAGCCGAGCCGACAATGCCGCGACGGTCGGGTTGGCGTAGACGTCGGCCACCGTCGCGGAGGGGAAGCGTTCGCGCAGTGCCGACACCAGCTGGGCCGCCGCCAGGCTGCCACCGCCGTGCGCGAAGAAGTCGTCGTCCGGACCGGCTACCCGGGCGCCGAGGATGTCCGCCCAGAGCTCGGCCAGCCACGCCTGGGTGCCACTCAGGTCGGCGGCCGGTCCGGCGTCGGTGGCCGAGCGCGGCAGCGGCCACACCAGCGCGGCCCGATCCACCTTTCCCGAGGTCCTGGTGGGTAACTCCGCAACCGTGGCCAGTACAGGCACCAGCGCGGCCGGCAGCACCGCGCGTAAGCGCGTGTTCAGTGCCGCGAGGTCGAGCCGGTCCGCCGCCGGCACCAGGTAACCGACCAGTACCTGGTTTCCGGCCTTCGTGGTGCGCACCGCGGCGGCAGCGCCCGCCACGCCCGGTAGGGCCTGCAGAGCGGCGTCGATCTCGCCCAGTTCGATGCGCCGGCCGCCGAGCTTGACCTGCTCGTCCGCGCGGCCGGCGAACAGCAGGCCGGTGCCGTCGAAGCTGACCAGATCGCCGCTGCGGTAGGCCCGCTGCCAACCCAGCGCAGGCAGCGGGGCGAACTTCTCGGCATCCTTGGCAGGGTCCAGGTAGCGGGCCAGCCCCACCCCACCGATGATCAGTTCGCCGGTCCGGCCGGTCGCCACCGGCCGGCCATCGGGCCCGACCACCGCCAGATCCCAGCCGGCCAGCGGCAGGCCGATGCGAACCGGTTCGTCCTCCACCAGCCGGCTGGCGCAGGCGACCACCGTGGCCTCGGTCGGGCCGTAGGTGTTCCACACCTCCCGGTCGTCGGCGATCAGCCGGTCGGCCAGTTCCGCCGGGCAGGCCTCGCCACCGAGGATGATCAGCCTTACCGCGTCGAGTGAATCCGGCTGCCACAGTGATGCCAGCGTCGGTACCGTGCTGACCACGGTGATCCGCTGCTCGACCAGGAACGGCCCGAGCTCGATGCCGCTGCGCACCAGGGCGCGGGGGGCCGGCACGAGGCAGGCACCGTTGCGCCAGGCCAGCCACATTTCCTCGCACGAGGCGTCGAAGGCTACCGACAGCCCGGCCAACACCCGGTCGCCCGGACCGATCGGCCGGTCGGCCAGGAACAGCCCGGCTTCGGCATCGACGAAAGCCGCTGCGCTGCGATGGCTGACCGCCACCCCTTTCGGCACGCCGGTGGACCCCGAGGTGAAGATGATCCAGGCGTCATGATCCGGCTGCGGCGGCCTGGGCTCACTGCCGCCGCCACCGGTGGCGGCGCCGCCGGTTGGCTCCCCGCTGAGCACACGGCGAACCCGGGCCTGGCTGAAGACGAGCTCGGCGCGCTCGTCCGGGTCGTCGGCGTCCACCGGAACGTAGGCCGCGCCCGCGCGGAGCACCGCCAGGATGGCCACATAGAGGTCGAGCGTGCCGGAGGCGATGCGGATGCCTACCCGGTCACCCGGGCGGATGCCGGTGGCCGCCAGCCGCCCCGCGAGCTGCTCCACCCGCTCGAGCAACCGCTGGTAGCTCAGCGCCTCCCGGCCGTTGTCCAGCGCCGTCGCATCCGGGTGCTGGCGCGCAGTGGCAGTGATGATGTCGACCAGGGTGCGGGGCGGCGGAGCGTCCGCCGCGCGCAGCAGGGCCTCGGTCATGGCGGCATCGTATAGACCGCCGGTGAACGCTCCGGTGCGGCCGAGGCGGGCCGGCCGGAGCAGTGGCGCGGCTCAGCCGGCGGCGCAGCGGATGCAGGTACGGGCAGCCGGGCGAGCCAGCAACCGTTCCGGGTCGATCGGCCGGCCGCAGCGTTCGCAGGCGCCATAGCTGCCGTCGGCGATCCGATCGGCGGCCGCGGTGAGCTCAGCCAGCTGGTGCCGCACCCGCTCGATCGAGGCGGCCAGCTGGGCTCGTTCGAAGCCGACGGTGGCCCCTTCCGGGTCGTGCTCGTCGTCGGCGTTGGCGCCCTCGGACGCGGCGACCAGGCGGGCATGGTCGGCCTCCAACTGAGCCAGCACCTCGGCAGTGGCCCGTCTCAGCTGTGTCAGTGGCTCGGTCATGCCATCTCGTGCTCGATCTCTTCGAGGCTGCGGCCCTTGGTCTCGGGCAGGTAGTGCCAGAGGTAGCCCGTACCCAGCACCGCCAGGGCGAAGAAGAGGAAGAACATGCCGGCGGTGCCCAGCAGCGAGATCAGGCTGAGCACGGTCAGCGACACCAGAAAGTCCAGGCTCCAGTGGGTGAAGGTGCCCAGACTGGCGCCGCGCCCGCGCAGGTTGGTCGGGTACACCTCAGAGGTGAACAGCCAGATGGCGATGCCCAGGCTGGCCGCGAAGGCCGCGATGTAGATGCAGAGCGCGGCCACGATCAGCGCACCGACGGCGCCGTGCTTGTCGTGCACCAGATAGAGGCCGCCGAGAGCGGCCAGCGCCACCGTCACGATCATCGTGCCGGTGATGACCAGCGGCCGGCGTCCGATCCGGTCCACCAGCACCAGGGCCAGCGCGGTCAGCAGTACGTTCACCACGCCGATGCCGACCGAGCTGAGAATCGAGGCGCTGTCGCCGAAGCCGGTCTGGCTCAGGATCGTCGGCGCGTAGTAGATGATCGCATTGACGCCGACAAGCTGGTTGATCGCCGGCACGCCCACGCCGATGCGCAGTGCCTGCCGGTTCTCGGCGCGGAACAGCTCCCGGTAACTGGATTCGCGTTCGGCTTTGATCGTCTGGCGAATCTCGTCCAGCTCGTCGGACACCTCGGCTTCGTCGCGCGTCCGGCGCAGCACGGCGCGGGCATCGTCCTCCCGGTCTCGGGTCACCAGCCAGCGCGGGCTCTCCGGCAGGGTGAGCAGCCCGAGCAGCATCGCCACTGACCGGTACCGCCGCCAGGCCCAGCATCCAGCGCCAGGCGTGGGCCGGTGCGAACGCGTAGTCCACGCCGTAGGAGGCAAGGATGCCCACGGTGATCAGGAACTGGTTCATCGACACCAGCCGGCCGCGAACCGCCTTCGGGCTCATCTCCGCCAGGTAGGTGGGCACCGCGGTCGAGGAGGCGCCCAGCGCCAGCCCGATGACGAACCGGAACAGCACCAGCAGGCTCGTCGTCGGCGCCAGCGCGGAGGCGACCGCGTCCAGCGCGAACACGCCGGCTGCGACCAGCAGGGTCAGCCGGCGGCCGGCCCGGTCCAGCAGCTGACCGCAGGACACCGCCCCGATCACGGCGCCGAGCAGGAGGCTGGCCACCACCACCTGCTTGCCTGCCGACGAAAGGTGGAAGTGCGGGCCGATGAAGAGCAGCGCGCTCGAGATCACGCCGGTGTCATAGCCGAACAGGAAGCCACCCAGTGCGGCGACGAAGGTGATGCGGCCAATCGTGTGCCGCGCCGGTGCATCAGTCATCCAACCAGCTCTCTCGAGAGCGAGAAACCTGTCGGCTGGCTGATTGAGCCCGCTACCAGTCTACGTGCGAGCCCTGCCGTCCGCCCGGATCAGCGTGCGCGCAAGACCTCGGCGGCCGACTCGGGGGAGACGTCGTTGGCGAAGGCGTCCATGCCCGATTCGCTGCCGGCAAGGTACTTCAGCTTGTCCGACGTCCGCCGCACGGTGAACAGCTCCAGGTGCACCGCGAAATCTTCCCGGCCGGTGTGCACCGGCGCCTGGTGCCAGGCAGAGATGTAGGGCGCGGGTGTGGCGAACAGCCGCTCGAACCGGCCCAGCAGGTCCAGGTACACGTGCGGCAGTTCGGCCCGGGCCGCCTCATCGAGGGCGTTCAGGTCGGCTGCGCGCCGGTTCGGATAGGCGTGCACCTCGTACGGCCAGCGCGCCGCGTGCGGCACGAACGCGGTCCAGTGCTCGGTGCGCAGCACGATCCGCCGGCCGTCGTTCACCTCGTCGGCGACCCGGTCGTCGAACAGGTTGCGGCCGGTACGCTCCCGGTACTGGGCCACCGACTGCAGCATCCGCGCGGTGCGGGGAGTGATGAAGGGGTAGGCGTAGATCTGCCCGTGCGGGTGATCCAGCGTCACCCCGATCTCGGCACCGCTGTTCTCGAAGCAGAACACCTGCTGCACGCCGGGGAGTTCGGCCAGGGCCCGGCTGCGATCCAGCCACGCGGCAACCACCAGCTCCACCTGGGACGGCTTGAGCGAGGCCACCGAGGCGGTGTGGTCAGGGGTGAAGCAGATGACCTCGCAGCGGCCCGCGCCGGGGCGGGTGAGCAGGGTGCCGTCGCTGGTCGGGGACGCCGTGGACGGCGCCAGTGCGGGGAACCTGTTCTGGAACACGACGACGGCGTAATCCTCGGCCGGGATCTCGGTCTGTCGCTGGTCGGTGGACGGGCACAGCGGGCAGTCCCGCGTCGATGGCTTGTAGATGCGGTCCTGCCGGTGCGAGGCGACCATGATCCACTGATCCAGCAGCGGGTCGTAGCGCAGCTGGGACTCGGTGGTGGTGGGATGCAGCCCGCGCCGGTCGGCCGCGCTGCGCTCGGGAGCGCCGTCGGGGTCGTAGTAGCGCAGCTCTCGACCGTCGGACAGCTGGATGTGGGTTATGTTCATTGCTCGTTCCACCGCATCATTGGGTTCGCTGGATGCGGCTGAGGTAAGTCTGCAGCAACACCACTACGGCGAGGAAGCCGCCGTTGACGGCATCCGAAGCCGACGTTCCGTACTGGGACAGGTGCACTCCGATCAGGTTCTGGATGATGGCCAGCAGCAGCACTCCGGCCGCGGTGCCGTAGATGGAACCGGCGCCGCCGGTCAGCAGGGTGCCGCCGATCACCACGGCGGCGATCGCGGTCAGCTCGTAGCCGACGCCGATATTGGTCACGCCGGACTGCAGCCGGGATGCGTTCAGCATGCCCGCGCCGCCGGCCATGGTCGCCGAGAGCACGTAGACCAGAACCTTGGTGCGCAGCACCGGCAGGCCCATCAGCAGCGCGGCGTTCTCGTTACCGCCGATGGCGAACAGCCGCTGGCCGAACCGGGTGCGCTGCAGCACCACGACCGCGACGGCGAACAGCACGACCGCGGTCAGGATGGGCAGCCAGGTGCCGTCGCCCAGCTTCAGAAAGGCGGAATGCGCCGGTACCAGGTAGGTCTTGGTGCCCTCGCTCGAGATCGCCTGCAGCAACCCCCGCGCGCCCAGCAGGCCGGCCAGCGTGACGATGAACGGCGCCAGCCCGGCCCGGGCGATGAGCAGTCCCTGCACCAGCCCCCAGACAGCGCATACCACCAGTGGCAGCACGATCGCCATCAGCGTGCCCCCGTGCAGCGACCCCCACGCGGCCAGCACGCCACCGAGGGCGAATACCGAGCCGACCGACAGGTCGATGCCGCCGGAGATGATCACGAAGGTCATGCCCAGGGCGAGAAGTGAGGTGTAGGCGTTGCCGACCAGGATCGATTTCACGTTGCCGCTGCTGGCGAAACCGGAGGAGAAGATCGCCGCGGCCAGGGCTACCAGGATGAGCACCCCGATGCCGCCCTGGTTCTGGATCAGGCCGGTGATCCGCTCGGCCCGGCTGGCACGCTGCGCGTCAGCGTCCGTCACGACAGGCTCCGGGGCCGGCTTGGATACGGTCACGTGGCTCATCGGTTACCCCGTCCTCGGGCAGCGTAGACGGCGGCGCAGATGATCACTGCCTCCACCATCTGGGCGTAGGAGTTGGCGATGTTGTGCTGCACCAGCGTCGCCGAGATGATCTGCATCAGCAGCGCGCCGGCCACCGTGCCGAGCACCTTCACCTTGCCCCCGGTCAGCGGCGTGCCGCCGACCACGACCGCGGTGATCGCGCTGAGTTCGTAGTTCAACCCGTAATTGGACGGGTCCGCCTCAGCACCGTGCCCGACGATGAGCACCCCAGCAAGGGCGGCCAGCACCCCCGAGATCACGTAGACCGAGACGAGCACCCGGCGCACCGGCAGGCCGGCAAGCTGGCTGGCCGCCCGGTTGTCGCCGATGGCCACCAGCTGCCGTCCGAACGTGGTACGGCGGACGACGAAGGCCACGATCAGGACGATGATCAATGCGATCCAGGCCATCTTCGGTATGCCGAGGATGCTGTCGAGCCCTAGGCCGTCGAGGAACGGATCGTTCACCGGCTTGGCCGAGGCGCCGTTGAGGATCACCGCGACCCCCCGCAGGCCGATCATCAGGGCGAGGGTGGCGACGATGGGTTGCACTTGGCCGAAGGCGACCATGGCACCGGACACCACGCCAGACACGGCACCGGCGATCAGGCAGATCACGATGGTCAGGCCGGCGCCGTAGCCGAGATAGAGCGGGATGAACGCCGACGCCAACGCGATCACCGCGCCGACGGACAGGTCGATGCCCTCGGTGCCGATCACCAGGGCCATGCCCAGCGCGACCAGCAGCACCGGCACCACCTGGAACAGCTGCACCCGCAGGTTGTCCAAGGACAGGAAGTCGCTGGTCCAGAAGGCATTCACCGCCACCAGCACGACGATGGCGATGTAAACACCGTAGTTCTGCAGGAAGTGCAGCGTCTGATCCTTGCGGTCGTCCTGCACCCGGACGGCGGCCGGCGCGGCAACGTCGGTCATGCCGGATCACCACCCTCGGCCTCTGCCGGTGCGGTCGCCAGTGCTGTCATGAGCTCGCCCTCGTTCACATCGTCACCGTGCAATTCACCCACGACCTGGCCTTCCCGCAGGATGACCAGCCGGTCGGCGCCCTCGATCAACTCGTCGAGTTCGGAGGAGATCAACAGCACGCCCAAGCCGTCCCGGGCCAGCTCGTTGATCACTTCCTGGACCTGGGCCTTGGCCCCGACATCGATGCCGCGGGTCGGCTCGTCCAGCAGCAGCACTTTCGGCTGCAGGCACAACCAGCGGGCCAGCATCACCTTCTGCTGGTTGCCGCCGGACAGGTCTGCGACCCGCTGTTCCGGCGACGATGCTTTGATCTGCAGCCGTTTCATGAAGTAGTCCACGATCTCGTCCTGCTTGGCCCGGGTGACCAGGCCGAGCCGCGATATGCGGGGCAGTGCGGCCAGAACGATGTTCTCGCGCACCGACAGGTTCGGGATGATGCCCTCGGTCTTGCGGTCCTCCGGCAGCATCACCGCACCGGCCCGGATCGCAGCCGCGGTCGATCCGCGTTTCACCTGCTTGCCGTCGATCTCGATCTGACCGCCCTGCAGCGGCAGCGCCCCGACGATCGCCTTCGCGGTCTCGCTGCGGCCGGAGCCCAGCAGGCCGCCCAGTCCGACCACCTCGCCCTTGCGGATGGACAGCGAGACCTCGTCCAGCTCGTGCCGGCTGGTCAGACCGGTGGCCTTGAGCACGGTCTGACCCTCGACCTCACGATCGGTGTCGAACGCGGTCGCGCCGTTGCGCTGGACCTCGTTCAGATCCCGGCCGAGCATCAGCGAGACCAGTTGCAGGCGCTCCAGGTTCTGCAGTTCCTCGACGGCCACGACGGCACCGTCGCGCATCACCGTGACCCGGTCGCAGATCTCGTACAGCTCGCCCATCCGGTGGCTGACGTAGACGATCGCGATGCCGGCCGCCTTGAGCTGGCCGATCACCCGGAACAGCGTCTCCACCTCGCGCTGCTCAAGCGAGGAGGTGGGCTCGTCCATGATCACCACGCGTGCGTCGATCTGCACCGCGCGCGCGATCGCCACCATCTGCTGCGCGCCGAGACCGAGCGAGCGCAGTGGCCGGGACACGTCGACGTCCACGCCGTACTGGCGCAGGATCCGGCTGGCCTCGCGCTTCATGGCGCGGGAGTCGATGATGCCGTAGCGCCGCGGTTCCCGGTCCAGGAACAGGTTGCGGGCCACGCTCATCAGCGGGACCAGATTCACTTCCTGGTAGATGGTCGAGATGCCGGCGTGCTGTGCAGCCAGGGGGGTGGCGAACTGCACCGCCTGGCCCTGATACCGGATCTCGCCTTCATCTGGCTGGTAGACGCCGGTCATCACCTTGATCAGCGTCGATTTGCCGGCGCCGTTCTCGCCTACCAGCGCGTGCACCTCGCCGGGTCGCAGGGCGAAGTCGACGCCGCGCAGCGCCCGTACGCCCGGGAAGCTCTTGGTCAGGCCGGTGACCGCCAGTACCGTGTCCATCTTCTTCTTCCTTCGTCGGGCTGGTGTTGTCGGGCTGATGTTGTCCGACTGCTGTCCTGCTCGGTCGCCTCCCGGCTGCAGCCCGGCAACGACACCGCGGTCACGTCGTGGGCCGTGACCGCGGTGTCGCCGGGGGTGCCGGTCGAATCCGGCCCGCTTAGTAGACGTCTCCGTTGGCCAGTGCCTGCTTGGCGTTGTCCGCGGTGAAGTGGTGGTCCTTGATGATCACCGTGGCCGCCGCGCCCTTGTCGCTGTAGAAGTCGGTCAGGGTCTGGAAGGCCAGCGGGCCGAAGCGCGGGTTGGTCTCGATGTCGGCGACCATGACGCCGGACACCACGTCCTGCACGGCCTGTTCGGTGCCGTCGATGGACACGATCTTGATGTCCTTGCCCGGGGTCTTGCCGGCCGCCTTGATTGCCTGGATGGCGCCGAAGGCCATCCCGTCGTTCTCGGCGTACACGCCGTTCAGATCCTTGTTGCTCTGCAGGATCTGCTCCGTCACCTTCTGGCCGGTGGCCTGGTCGAAGTTCGCGGTCTGCGACGCCACGATCTTGATGTTCGGGTACTTGGCCTTCATCTCTTGGACGAAGCCGTCGGTGCGCTCCTGGGCGACGTTGTTGCCCGAGGTGCCCTGCAGCACCGCCACGTTGCCCTTGCCGCCGAGTGCCTCGCCGAGATCGTCAGCGGCGATCTTGGCCTGGCCGGTGAAGTCCGAGCCGATGAAGCCGATGAAGTCCGAGCAGGCGGTGCCGGTCACGGTCCGGTCGATGGTGAGCACCGGGATGTGCTTCGACTTGGCCTCGGCCAGCGACGGCGCCAGGCCGTCACTGTTCTCCGGCGCCACGATGAGCACCTGCGCGCCCTGGGCGATCATGTTCTGGATGTCGGTGTTCTGCTGCGCGACGTTGGCGTTGGCGTTGCGCTGGATCAGCTTGATGCCCTCCTTGGCTGCCTCGTCGGTGATCGACTTCGTCTCGGTGGCCCGGAAGGGGTTCGAGGTCGCCTCGGACTGGGAGAAGCCGACGGTGACCGACTTCAGGTCCAGCTTGGGCGCGCCGTACTTGGTGTAGGTGCAGTCGCCGCCGGGGTTGGAGGCGCTGGATGCCACCTGCTGCGCGCCACCGGAGGCGTTGCCGTTGCCGGCGGCGTTGCTGTTCGAGCTGGCACTCTTGGAGCAGCCACTGGCCAGCAGGGCGGCGGACACGCCGACTGCCACCGCAATCATGCTGCGTCGCCGGGGAATCGAGACCATCGAGTTTCACTCCTGGATGCAAGGGTGCGAGGCACCACTGGAAGGACTGCGCCGCCACCGGACCGTCGGGTTCGACACGATCGTCGGCAGAACGATCAGTAGTGAACACCGCTCGGACATATTCAGTCAATGGTTAACCGAGAAATCGCCAGGATTTTACGTTCGAGTGCTTGCGGCGGTGTTCGTTTGGTGTATCGCCGGCCAGCTTTCGGGCAGCCGGCACCGGCCCCCAGCCGCCATCAGCCCGGCCAGGCGGGAATCGTTCGGGGCAGGGAGCGCAACGCCGGCCAGTTCCAGAGGCTGCCTGGTGCGGGAGGTCAGCTGCCCGGCGCGGGGGCCACGTGCACGTCGACGCCGGCCGAGCGGAACTCGCGGACCATGCCCGGGTCGACCTGCCAATCGGTGACCAGATGGTCGACGCGCTCGATCGGCAGGGTCTGCCACATCGTGTCGATGCCGAGCTTGGTGTGGTCGGCCAGCACGATCATCTCTGCGGCCGCTGCCACCATCGCCCGATCGACGCCGGCTGAGAGCATGTTGGGCGTGGACAGGCCCCGCTCCGGAGTCAGGCCGTTGCCGGACAGCACCGCCTTCTGCAGCCGCAGGCTGGACAGCGCCTGCTCGGCCGAGCCGCCGACCAGGGCGTAGGTCGAGCCGCGCAGCGAGCCACCGGTCACCACCACCTCAGCCCGGGTGGATGCCAGCTCCTGTGCGACCAGCAACGAGGTGGTGACCACGGTTAGTTCGGCGAAGCGGCCCAGCCTGCGGGCGAACTCGTGCGTGGTCGAGCCGGCGCCGATCGCGATCGCCTCGCCTTCGCGCAGCAAGCCGACCGCCACCTCCGCGATCGCTGCCTTCTCCGCTGCTGCCACCCGGCTCTTCTGCCGGTAGCTCTGCTCGTGCGACAGGCCGCCGGGTAGCACGGCGCCGCCGTGCCGGCGATCGATCAGGCCGTCGTCCTCCAGCAACCGCAGGTCGCGTCGGACCGTGACTTCGGACGTCTGCACGGCCGAGGCGAGGTCACGCAGCGACACCACGCCGTTGGAACGGATGAGCTCGAGGATTGCCGCCCGGCGCTCTGCTGCGATCATGAAGCGGTCACCCTCCGCTCGAGGCAACAGCTGCCATCCGTTGCCGTACTGCGCGGATGATATCGCCGCGCCGGGCCGGACCGGATGAGCCGCGCCCCGACCGGGTCTGGACGGACCGTCCGGGCTGCTGCCGGCCGGATCGGGTGGTCGCATCGTCATGATCCGATCATGGACGATCAAACCCGGACAGTAAATGATCAGAAACTGTTGACTTTGCCGACCGGTCACGCTTTGCTGCTAGGCATTCCCCCCGAATCCCGGACCGGAACCCGCTACGGCCAGCCCAGACCGAGGCGGCCGCAGCCGCATGTCCGTCGAGCAAAGGATGAACCGAATGACCAAGGGAAATCAGGAAGAACCAGGCGGCGGAACCTCCCGGCGCTCGTTCCTGCAGTGGTCCGGGGCGGCAGGCGCGGGCCTGGCCGCGGCGACCGTGCTGCCGGCCGCGCTGGCCAGCGCACCCGCCGCCGCCGAGGACGCGGGCTCGCACGGGCCGGGCGATCGTTCGCTGTCAGCAGTGACCCCGAAGTTCGATCCGGTGCGACCACCGGCCATTCCGCTGGCGGTGAAGTCGCCGTACCTCAACACCTGGCTGGCGGCTGACAACTCCTCCGGCAACTGGCCGACGTTCTGGACCGGCCGGATCACCGCCATGCTCGGCATGATCCGCATCGACGGCGAGTCCTACCTGTTCCTGGGGTCCGAGCCGGCGCTGCCGCCCTCGCTGCCCTACGCGCTGCCGACCATGCGCGAACTGCTCGTGGACGTCTCGGCAACCCAGACCAAGTTCGTGCTGCAGAACGGTGGCATCGAGCTCACACTGTCCTTCTTCACCCCGGTCGAGCCCGGCGACCTGACGCGGCAGAGCCGGCCGCTGTCCTACATCAGCACCAGCGTGCGCAGCATCGACGGCGCGACGCACTCGGTGAGCGTCTACCTCGACATCTCGGGGGAGTGGGCCTCGGCCGATTCGAACAGCACCATCGGTTGGAACGCGGCCAGCTATCGCAGCGCGGGCCGAGACATGATCAGCCTGAATTACGCGCGGTCCGCCCCACAGGTGCTGCACGAGAACGCCGACACCGCAGAGTGGGGCACCATCGTGCTGTCCAGCGAGGACAGCGCCTCGCTGACCTGGCAGATCAGCCAGGACTCGGCCAACCGGGCGCAGTACATCACCACCGGCAAGCTGACCAACACCTCCGACAGCAATCAGCCGCGCCGGATCAACGACAACTGGCCGGTCTTCGGCTTCGCCAACGACTTCGGCAAGGTCGGTCGTAAGGCCACCCACGACTTCGTCATCAGCATCGGTCATGTCCGCGAGCCGGCCGTCAGCTACCTGGGCGCGAACCTGGAACCGCTGTGGAAGAGCTACTACCAGGACTGGCAGTCCATGGTCGCGGCATTTCACGACGACTACCTGGCGGCGCTGCGCCGCTCGGCCGCGATCGATATCAAGGTTGCCCAGGACGCCATTCACGCCGGCGGTGAGCGATACTCTGCGCTCTGCGCGCTGGCGTTGCGCCAGGCCTACGCAGGCACCGAACTGGTGTCCGGTCCGGATGGCAAGCCGTGGGCGTTCCTCAAGGAGATCTCCAGCGACGGCAACGTCTCGACGATCGACGTCACCTACCCCTGCATGCCGGTGTTCCTGTACCTGGATCCGCAGTACCTCGGCTTGATCCTGGCGCCGATCCTGGACTACGTGGAGAACCACAACTACCCGAAGCTGTTCGCCCCGCACGACCTCGGCTCCAGCTACCCGAACGCCTCCGGCCATCTCAACGGCCAGGGCGAGGAGGACATGCCGGTCGAGGAAACGGCGAACATGCTGCTGATGGCCGGCGCCTACCTGTCCAAGATCCCCTCGGTCCAGCGTGGCCCGTACGCCAGTGCGCATTACAAGATCTTCAAGCAGTGGGCCGATTACCTGGTCGAGAACGCCCTCGATCCGGGCAACCAGAACCAGACCGACGACTTCACCGGGTTCATCGCCCACAGCGTGAACCTGGCGCTGAAGGGAATCCTCGGGATCGGCGCGATGGCACAGATCGCGGGCTACGCCGGCAATACCGCCGACGCCACGAACTACGCCGCCACCGCGAAGAGCTACATCGAGCAGTGGGCCGCCAAGGGCACCGACTCCTCCGGCAAGCACATGAAGCTCGCCTACGACCAGGACGGCACCTGGAGCCTGAAGTACAACGGCTACCCCGACCGCCTGCTCAAGCTCAACCTGATTCCCGACGCGGTGCCCGAGCGCGAGGCTGCCTGGTATCTGAGCCGGGTCAACACCTACGGGGTGCCGCTGGACATCCGGCACACCTACACCAAGGACGACTGGGAGATGTGGACGGCCGCCTGGCTCAAGCAGTACCCCGAGGTCGGAGAGGTGCTCATCAACGGCGCCTGGTCGACCGCCAACACCAGCGGCCGGCGGGTGCCGATGTCGGACTGGACGGACACGGTCACCGGCCAACAGGTCGGCTTCCAGGCGCGGCCGGTCGTCGGCGGCTTCTTCGCGCTGCTGACCGTCTGAACGTCCCGCTCGCCCCGGTGGAGGGCAGCCCACGTTCGCTGGGCTGCCCTCCACTTCTCGACGGAATGCGCGAACGGCATTGACGATCCTCGAACAGAGTCCGCACCGAGCGATCACTCCCGGGCCCTACAACTACAGGGGTCATCAACCAGCGGCCTGCGCGACAGGCCTCGTTGTCAGGAGTGATCTCGTATGCGTACTCGCACAACCGCAACCCTGCTCGGTGTCGCCGCGGCCGCCGCGGGAAGTGTGATCGCCCTTGCCGGCCCAGCCGGTGCGGCGACGCCCGGCCCAAGTATCGCCAGCCCGTCGGTGCCGTCGCGGTCGGCGGCCGACTGTGACCGCGCGCCGTGGGAGGCTCGGGTTCAGGGCGCGCCGCGCGGCTTCTCGGCCGGCGACCGGGGCGGCGACTACCTGTGGCACGACACCAGCGGCTTCCACCTCCGGGTCACCCACCGCAACGACGATCGGCAGGTCTACACCGGCGTGATCACCAGCCCGATGCCGATGCGGTTGGACCCGGTGAAGCTGGAGGGCCACGATGTCGCCCGGCTCAGCCCCGACCGCAAGACGCTGGTGTTCGCCTTCGCGGACTGGGGCCACATCGACGGACTGAACTTCCACACCGACTGCGCTGCCACCGTGACGGTGTCGCACCTGACTGTCGGCCCTGCGCTGCTACCTGCCGATCGGATCTACCTCGGCATCACCGAGTCGCATCCCGCCGCGGTTCCGTTCACGCTGCACCGCCGCTGACGCGCACCCGAGCCGCCCGGCGGTGCCTTCCGCGGGGAAGTCAGCGCCGGGCCGGCCGGTACTGTCAGTGTGCGTTGAGCTTGCGCAGCCAATCGTTGTATTCGGACAACCGGCGCTCGTCGTCGTCGAAGTCGGCCGCGGTCGGATCGAAGCCGTCCGCCGGTTCGAGGTGGCCGGTATGGGCTGCGAAATTGGCACGGCGGGCCTGTTCCAGCCAGCCGCCCGGCTCGACCCGGGCGTTCTGCCGGTAGATCCAGCCGATGGCGATGCTCACCATGATGACGGCCATGATCCCGTCACCGCCGAACCACATGATCGCACCGCCGGTCTGGGTATCGGTCAGCGGATTGATGTTGGCATTCGGCGGCGGCATCATGTGGATCGCGGTCTTGGTCTGCAACAGCACGATGCCGGTAAAAGTATCGACCGCCATTGACAGAGCCAGCATGAACAGCCTCGCCGGTACGCCGAGCCGCCACCGGATCGGCGGATCACCGATGACCACCACGAAGAACTGACAGCCGAGCACCAGGTAGGTCAGGTGCTCCAGCTGCCCGAGCCAGGTATAGCGCATGATCTGGTCCATCAGGCCGGTCAGGTGGGTGCCGACGATGACGACCGTGTAGCTGGCCAACGCGACGGGGGGCGCTGTCAGCAGGCTTACCGCGCGCCCGAGCAAGACCCGGCGGATCCGCGCCTGGCGCTCGCCGGAGGTGGCGGCCAGCATCAGGTTGAACGGGCGCCCGGCCATCAACAGCGCGGGCGCGAGCATGACCAGCATCAGGTGACCCAGCATGTGGGCCGTGAACAGGCTCATGTCGTAGACCGCGATGCTGGAGTTGGTGGCCAGGCCGACCACCACCAGGCCGGCCGCGAAAGCCAGCGTGTACTGCGCCGGCCAGACCTGGCCTCGGCGGCGAGCCGCGAGCACGCCGGTGACGTAGCAGGCCGCGAGCACCAGCAGCACCGCGACCGCAACCGCGTCAAGCTGCCATGCGGTGATGAGGCGGCTGGACAGTAACGGGCCGCTGGGCGAGCCGCCGCCGACCCGGTAGAAGGATTCCGACAGGTGCCCGGATTGCATGCTGCTCATGCCGGCCATCCCGGAATCGGTCGAACCGGAGCCCGTGGCCAGGTGGTGCCAGACCGCCACGGCAAGGCCCGCGATGAGGGCGGCCGTCAGCGCCCAGGCAGCCCAGACCATGCCGGGTACCCGGCGGTGTGCGGTGTCGTCAGTCATAGTCGGTGTCCATCGTCCCTCACGTCTCATTGTGCGAGTCGTGCGGCCAGGTCCGTCAGTTCCCGGCTGAGACCTGAGCGACAGTTCAGACGTTGCGCCGGTACTGGCCGCCCACCTCGAAGAAAGCCTCGGTGATCTGCTCCAGCGAGCACACCCGCGCCGCGTCCATCAGCACCTCGAACAGGTTCTGTCCGGTGTGTGCGGTGTCTCGCAGCCGCTGCAGCTGGATCGCCGCCTCGTCTCGGTGGGCCGCATGGAACTCGGACAGCCGGTTGAGCTGCGACTGCTTCTCCGCCTCGGTGCCGCGGGCCAGTTCCAGCTTCACCTCATCCGCATCCGGTGCCGGGTTGCGGAAGGTGTTCACCCCGATGATCGGCAGCGAGCCATCGTGCTTGCGGTGTTCGTAGAGCATCGACTCGTCCTGGATGCGTCCGCGCTGATAGCCGGTCTCCATGGCGCCGAGGACGCCGCCGCGCTCGGTGATGCGATCGAATTCGGTGAGCACGGCTTCCTCGACCAGGTCGGTCAGCTCGTCGACGATGAACGAGCCCTGCAGCGGGTTCTCGTTCATCGCCAGCCCCCACTCGCGGTTGATGATGAGCTGGATGGCCAACGCCCGCCGTACCGACTCGGCCGACGGGGTGGTCACCGCCTCGTCGTAGGCGTTGGTGTGCAGGCTGTTGGCGTTGTCGTAGATGGCGTTCAGGGCCTGCAGGGTGGTGCGGATGTCGTTGAAGGACATCTCCTGCGCGTGCAGCGAACGGCCGGAGGTCTGCACGTGGTACTTCAGCTTCTGGGAGCGCTCGTTGGCGCCGTACTTGTCCCGCATCGCGACCGCCCAGATGCGGCGGGCCACCCGTCCCAGCACGGTGTACTCGGCGTCCATCCCGTTGGAGAAGAAGAACGAGAGGTTCGGCGCGAAGTCGTCGATGTGCATGCCCCGCGCCAGGTAGCTCTCCACGTAGGTGAAGCCGTTGGCCAGGGTGAAGGCGAGCTGGCTGATCGGGTTCGCGCCGGCTTCGGCGATGTGATAGCCCGAGATGGATACCGAGTAGAAGTTGCGCACCCTGTTGGCCACGAAGTACTCGGCGATGTCGGCCATCATGCGCAGCGAGAAGTCGGTGGAGAAGATGCAGGTGTTCTGGCCCTGGTCCTCCTTGAGGATGTCGGCCTGCACCGTGCCCCGCACCGTCGACAGCGCCTGCGCCCGGATGTCCGCGGCCTCCGCCGCGCTTGCCGGGCGGCCGTGCTCGGCGGCGAACGCGTCCAACTGCTGATCGATCGCGGTGTTGAGAAAGAACGCGAGGATGGTCGGCGCCGGCCCGTTGATGGTCATCGACACCGAGGTGTTGGGGGCGCACAGGTCGAAGCCCGAGTACAGCACCTTCATATCCTCGATCGTCGCGATCGAGACGCCCGACGTGCCGACCTTGCCATAGATGTCCGGCCGCTCGCCCGGGTCGCGGCCGTACAGCGTCACCGAGTCGAACGCGGTGGAGAGCCGGTTGGCCGGTTGCCCCTCCGACAGCAGATGGAAGCGGCGATTTGTGCGGAAGGCATCACCCTCACCGGCGAACATCCGGGCCGGATCCTCGTTGTCCCGCTTGAAGGCGAACACACCTGCGGTGTAGGGGAAAGACCCGGGCAGATTCTCCTTGCGCAGGAAGCGCAACAGCTCCCCGCGGTCTGCATAGCGCGGCAGCGCAACGCGGGGAATCTTGTTTCCGGACAGTGAGGTTCGGGTCAGCGCGGTGCGCAGTTCGCGATCGCGCACCGTCACCACCAGTTCGTCGCCGGAGTACTGCTCGACGGTGCTCGGCCAGGCATCCAGGAGGTGCCGGGCGTCCCGATCGATCGCTCGGTCGGCGGCCTCGGTTGCCGTTGCGAGTTCCGGGCTGGGCACCAGCCGCGCGGCGGTGTGCAGGGCGTCGCTGGTGCGGACCAGCTCGATCTGCTTGGCGGTCTGGGCGTGGTATCCGCGTACGGTGTCGGCCACCTCGGACAGGTAACGCACCCGGCTCGCGGGTACCGGGACCGTCAGGCCGGTGGACGCCTTCACCGTGACCGGCGGTAGCAGTCCCGCGTCAGCCGGCAATCCCTTGGCGGTGAGGGTGACGCGCAGGTGCTGGTACAGCGCGGTCACGCCGTCGTCGTTGAAGCTGGCGGCCGAGGTGCCGAACACCGGCATGTCTTCCCAGCTCTGGCCGAAGGCTTCCCGGTTGCGCACCAGCTGGCGTGCCACGTCACGGCGAGCGTCCTCCGAACCCCGCCGCTCGTACTTGTTGATCGCGACCACGTCGGCGAAGTCGAGCATGTCGATCTTCTCCAGCTGGGACGCCGCCCCGAACTCGGCCGTCATGACATACAGGGAGCAGTCGGTGAGGTTGACGATGGCCGAATCGCCCTGACCGATGCCCGGTGTCTCCACGATGACCAGGTCGAAGCCACTGGCCTTGCAGGCAGCGATCGCGTCCGGTAGCGCGGGCGGCACCTCGGTGCCCGAGCCGCGCGTGGCCATCGAGCGGAAGTAGACCTGGTCGGCGCCGAGGCTGTTCATCCGGATCCGGTCGCCGAGCAGGGCCCCTCCCGCCTTGCGCCGGGTCGGATCGATCGCCAGCACCGCGATCCTGATCTTGTCCTGCTGATCGATCCGGAACCGCCTGATCAACTCATCGGTCAGCGAGGACTTTCCGGAACCACCCGTTCCGGTGATTCCCAGCACCAGGCCGCGGTCGGCGTGGTCGTGGATCGCGCAGAGCTGGTCCGAAGGCAGATCTCCCTGCTCGAGCAGGGAGATCGTGCGCGCAAGTGCCGCCCTCTCGCCGGCTCGCAGCCGCTCTGCCAGGTCATCCGGCGCGGCCGGCACCGGGCGGTCGCTGGTCGCGATGATCGTGTTGACCATCGGTGCCAGGCCCATCCGCTGACCGTCTTCGGGGGAGAAGATGCGCGCCACCCCGACCGAGTGCAGGTACTCGATCTCGTCCGCGACGATGGTGCCGCCGCCACCACCGAACACCTTGATATCGGGCGCACCGCGGCGGGCGAGCAGCTCGACGAGGTAGGAGAAGAACTCCACGTGGCCGCCCTGATAGGAGCTGATGGCGACCGCATGCACGTCTTCCTGGATGGCAGCCGTAACGATCTCGTCGACCGAGCGGTTGTGACCGAGATGGATGACCTCGGCCCCCTGCGCCTGCAGGATCCGCCGCATGATGTTGATCGCGGCGTCGTGGCCGTCGAAGAGAGCGGCAGCGGTGAGCACCCGGATCGGGTGCGCGGGTACATGCAGGTCGGCCATCAGATCAGCTCCAGCGATAGGGCGTCCTCACCATGATAGTAGGAAGTCCTAGTAAATGTTCAGCCGGCCAGCGCGGCCTCGATCTGCCGCCGGGCGGTCACCAGGGACGGCCCGTACCAGGTCAGCGCGCGCCCGCTGATCAGCCGCGCAGTGCCCGGTGCGAATGCCTCCGGGCCGTCCGAGGCGCTGAAAGCGTAGGGCTCGTCCGGCAGCAGGATCAGGTCCGGCCGGGTGGCCTCGATGCCGGCCACATCGGTGTGCGGGTACCGCTCGGCGTGCTGCTCGAACGGGTTTCGACAGCCCAATCGAGCCAGCAGATCGTTGCTGAAGGTGCGGCCGCCGACCACCATCCACGGGTCGCGCCAGATGGCGGTGACCACGCTCAGCCTGGTCTCGGTCGGCTGCGCCCAGCTGGCTTCGGCGCGGGGAAGCCAGTCCGGCACCGGCACCATCAGCGCCTGCTCGAACAGCCGCCGCATCGAGCTGAACGACTCGGCCAGGGTCTCGATCCGGGTCACCCAGACCGGCACGCCCGCCGAGCGTAACCGTCGCACGTCCAGCTCCCGGTTCTCCTCCTGGTTCGCGATGACGAGGTCCGGTGCGGCCGCGATCAGGGCAGCGGTGTCGGGGTTCTTGGTGCCGCGGTATCGCGGCACGTCCAGCCCGCGCGGATGGGTGCACCAGTCCGTGGCGCCCGCCAGCAGGTAGCGGTGTTCGGCCGCGATGGCCTCGGTCAGCGAGGGCACCAGCGACACCACCCGGGCCGGCGGGCGAGGCAGGGTCAGCTGCGCGCCGAGGTCGTCGATGGGCATCTGCAGATCCTGGCACGCGCCGGGCGGCGACCACATTGTGTCGGCGACGTCTGGCAGGGTCAGTGGCATGATCGCCTCTCGCACGGCCCGCCGCCTGGATTTTCTGCGGGCCACCGAGACGCCGCGGGGGCGCGAACTCAACCTGGTCGACGTGCGCTGGCTCGATCCACTGCACCTGGTCGGTATCGCTGCCGAGGCCCAGCTGGCGCACCGGGCCGGCACCCGGCTGAGGCTGGTCGGCGTGCGCGCGGACCAGGCCAACTACGCCGCACGGATGCATCTCGGCCGCATCGTGGAGTCTTTCGGTGGCGAGCACGAGCTGCCCACGGTGGCCGAGCGCGATCAGCGCGACACCCTGTTGGAGGTGCGGCCCCTGCGCGACCCGGCCGATGTGGAGCAACTGTGCAGCCTTGTCTACAACCGGGTCGCGGCAACCGACCCGGTAGCCGCCCGGGCGCTGCACGTGGCGCTGGCCGAGGTGGGCGACAACGTCTGCCAGCACGCCCGCAGCATCGGCTTCATGGCCGCGCAGACCATCGCCGAGCACGGCGTGCTGCGCTTTGCGGTGGCCGATGCGGGGGTGGGCCTGCTCGCCACCCTGACCGGGCTCGGGGCGGCCGACGATCATCAGGCGCTGGAACTTGCGCTGTCCGGCCGGCGGCAGCTTTCCAGCCCCGGTCACGGCTACGGGCTGCCGCGCACCGTCGAGATGATCACCCGGCTGAACGGCGAGCTGCTGCTGGCCAGCGGCCGGGCTGCTCGCAAGATCGAGGTGGGCGGGCGTTTCGACCGCACCCTGGACAATCCCTATCGCGGCACCATCTTCGAGGGCGCGGTTCCGGCGGGACCCGCGCTTACTGGGCCCACGCGCTCACAGATGCGAGAATGAGAAGCGGATCCCGGGGGCGTGACCGATCCCGGGGATTCATCGGGACGAAGGGGGAAGCATGAGCGCCCGAACGTTGCACTTGCCCCGGTTGGTGGCCGGGCGCGATTACGCCGATGACCTGGTCCGGTCGTTGGTGCTGGAACCAGGTGCCGAGGTGCTGGTCGACGGCAGCGGGCTGCTGTCGGGCACGCCGTCGTTCGCTGCCGAACTGGTCCAGCGCATTCTGGTGGACGGCAAGGCGCGCTCGCTGCGGCTCGTCGGCGCGCCCGGTGAGTTCACCGGCTATGCCGAGACAGCGGCCAAGGACCTGGATGTACAGGACCGCTTCCAGGCCGCCGCGCACCTCTCGCCTGCCTGACCCGAATACCAGACCGCCTGCCTCACCGCCTGCCTCACCCTGGCGGCGACTCATCCGGCGGCGACGTCAGCTCCGCCGGTTCAGCGCCCGTCCGATGCGCGTGTTCAGCGCCGACCAGAGCCGCTGCTCGTCCTGCGCCGTCACCTCGTCCTGCTCGCTGATCGAGGTCACCTGGGCCACCTCACGCCAGCGCAGAATCAAGCGCCGGACCTCCTCGTCGCCGACCCGGCTCAGGCTGACCTCCAGTGCGCCGCGGGCGTGGTCGAAGGCGGTCTGCGCGTCGAGCAGCTGTGCGGTCTGCCGGTTGGGCTGCTGCCGCACCAGCCGGCCGTAATCCTGCATGGCCTGCCGCAGTGCCAGCGCCGCGTCCTGGACCTCGGTCAGCGTGCTCTGGCGCAGGTCGTACTCCCGCTGCCCCCGATCGCGACGCGCCCCGGCGTACCAACCGATGCCGGCCGCCCCGAGCGTCACCATCGCCCCGATCAAGGCCGAGCCGACGGTCGCGACCGTGCCGGACTGGGCCAGCAGCATGGTCGGGCCTCCTCCGCAGTCGAACGCGATGCGTCCGAATTAGAGCATCCCGGGCCGACGGAAACGGATCGGCCACCCGGATCCGTGCCGGCGCCGCGGAGGGCGCACGCCGCCGACGTTGCGGGAATCGTCGAGGGCGCATACGTTCGAGTGAGCTGACCCCCAGGCTCAAGCCCGAGAGCCACCGATGTCGCGGTTGCGCGAGCCGGGTCCGTCCTGGCGCATTGTCGGCTGGAGCCCATGGAAGCGAATCCCAACCCCGAATTGGCCGATCCGGCCGATGAAATCCTCGTTCACGTGCACCCGGGCTTCGCCCAACGCGCGGACGTCCCGGTCGCCGAGGAGACGGTGGCGGCCACCGATGACTGACCGGCTGCTACACGCGGTGCGGGGCATCCTGTTCGACCTCGACGGCACGTTGATCGACAGCAACTTCTTTCACACCGTGTGCTGGTGGCAGGCATTCCGGCAGCACGAGCTCGACGTGCCGACGGCGGTCATCCACCGCTCGGTCGGGATGGGAGCGGATCAGCTCATCCCGCACGTGCTGTCCGAGGCAGGCCTCGCCGACGAACCGGACGCGGACATGCTGACCGCGGCGCACGCTGCCCTCTACGCCGCCTACTGGCCGAGGCTGCGCACCCTGCCCGGGTCCAGGCAGCTGCTCCGGCGTTGCCATGAAGCCGGGCTGACCACAGTGCTCGCCAGCTCGGCGGGCGAGGCTGAACTCACGGTGCTGACCCGGCTGCTGGACTGCGACGACGCGGTGGATGTGACCACCAGTTCCGCCGACGCGGGCGCCAGCAAACCCGCGCCGGACATCGTCCAGGTCGCGCTGGACAAGGCCGGGCTGGCGGCGCAGGACTGCCTCTTCGTAGGCGATGCGGTGTGGGACGTGCAGGCCGCCGGCCGGGCCGGGGTGTCCTGCATCGGCCTGGAAAGCGGCGGCACCAGCGCCGCCGAGCTTCTCGAAGCGGGCGCGTTCGCGACCTACCGCGACGCGCAGGACCTACTCCATCACAGCGAGGAATGGCTGAACACATGACGCGATTTGGCTACACCCTGATGACCGAGCAGAGCGGACCGAAGGAGCTCGTCGGCTACGCCGTGGGTGCCGAGCAGGCGGGCTTCGACTTCGCCGTCTCCAGCGACCACTACTTTCCCTGGCTGCCCGAGATGGGTCACTCGGGGTACGCCTGGTCGATGCTGGGCGCGGTGGCACAGGCCACCGAGCGGATGCAGCTGATGACGTACGTGACCTGCCCGACGATCCGATATCACCCAGCGGTCATCGCACAGAAGGCCGCCACCATGGGACTGCTGTCGGACAACCGGTTCGTGCTGGGACTGGGTAGTGGCGAGAACCTCAACGAGCACGTGGTCGGCCGCGGCTGGCCGATCGCGTCGGTGCGCCAGGACATGCTCGCCGAGGCGATCCAGCTCATCCGCGAGCTGCACAAGGGCGAGCAGACCACCTGGGTCGGCGAGCATTTCCGGGCCGACTCGGCCAAGATCTGGGACCTACCGAGCCGGCCGGTGGAGATCGGCGCGGCCGTGTCCGGCGATGGCTCCATCGCACGTTTCGCACCCTTGGCCGACCACCTGATCGCCGTCGAGCCGAAGGGCGAGCTGATCAGCTCGTGGGAGCAGGTCAAGCCAGGATCGCGCAAGATCGGGCAGATCCCGATCTGCTGGGGTCCTGACAAGGACCGCGCGGTGCAGCGCGCGCACGAGCTGTTCCGCTGGTTCGGCGGCGGTTGGCACGTCAATTCAGACCTGCCGACCCCGGTCGCCTTCGATGCGGCCAGCCAGTTCGTCCGGCTGGAAGACGTGGCCGACTCGATCGCCTGCGGGCCCGATCTGGATGAGCTGGCCGAGTCGGTACAGCCCTTCCTGGACGCGGGCTTCACCGATGTCGCACTCGTGCAGGTGGGCGACGAGAGCCAGGCCCAATTCCTGGCCGAGGTGGCCGGTCCGCTGCTGGAGCGGTTACGTCGCCGGTAGCCTCGACGCCATGCAGGCGCGGGTCGGCATCTCCGGGTGGACGTATGCGCCGTGGCGCGGTGACTTTTACCCGCCCAAGCTGCCGCACCGCGAAGAATTGGCTTTTGCCTCCAGCAAATTGAATTCGATCGAGATCAACGGCTCGTTCTATTCACTGCAACGCCCGACCAGTTACCACAGCTGGCGGGAGCAGACGCCGGCCGATTTCGTCTTCAGTGTCAAGGGCGGCCGCTTCATCACCCATATGAAGCGGCTGCTCGACACCGAGCACACCGTGCCCAATTTCTTCGCCAGCGGCGTGCTCGCCCTGGCCGGCAAGCTGGGCCCGGTGCTGTGGCAGTTGCCGCCCAACTTCCGCTTCGACGCCGAGCGGATCGAGGCATTCTTACAGGTGCTGCCTCGCAGCACCGGTGAGGCCGCCTTCCTGGCCCGCCGGCATGACGACAGGCTCGCCGGCCGTGCTTGGACGGGTACCGACCGGGATCGCCCGCTGCGGCATGCGCTGGAGGTCCGGCACGACAGCTTCAGGTGCGCGGCCTTTCTCGAACTGCTCCACCAACACCGGGTGGCCGCCGTCATCGCGGACACCGCCGGCAGGTGGCCGCAGTTCGACACCGTCACCGCCGACTTCGTCTACCTGCGACTGCACGGGTCCAGTGAGCTGTATGTCAGCGGCTACACCGAGGACGAGCTGCGCCGGTGGGCGGCCAAGCTCCAGCACTGGCAGGTGGCCGGGCTCGATGCCTACGTGTATTTCGACAACGATGTGAAGGTGCGTGCCCCGTACGACGCGATGCGGCTGGCCCAGCTGCTGCGACGGCCCTGAGGGCCGGCGCTAGCTGTCGTGACCCGACACGTTGTTGTCAGGCGGCGAGCCTGCTGATGGGTGGTCGGCCGCCGAGGGCGGAGTGGCCGCGTCGAGTGTTGTAGTGGTGGAGGAATCGGTCAAGGCCGCGGCGGCGGAGTTGGTTGCTGGTCCAG
>DATAKO010000071.1:0-11503 GCA_036261575.1 Jatrophihabitans sp. | reverse complement strand
CGCGCCGGGCGTGTCCTCATCGATCAATCCCGCCACCTGCTGGGACCGGACGCTGGCGCCGCCGAGGTAGATCGCGGACAGCGCCCGCTGGGACAGGCGGAGGTCCGGGTTGGCCGTGCTCGGCCGGCACTCGGCGTGCTCGGGGCCACCATCCAGCACCCAGCGGCCGGCCGCGTAGCCGCCGCCATCGGGATCATGGATGTCGAGCACAAGCCGGTCCGCCACCGCGTACCGGCGCGCCTGCACAGCGGCCGGCAGGTCCAGGATGCGCATCCAGTCGCCGTCCATCGCGACCGTCTGCCTGATCGCCCGGCCATCGGTCAGCAGCCAGGGCAGCGGCTCGTCGACCGCGCGTTCGGCGAACTTCACGGTCCGCACCAGGTCGATGTTGATCAGGTAGTGCCACAGCGCGGCATAGGCCTCCGGCGTTACCGCGATCAGCTCGTCGACAGTGATCTCGACCTGCCGCAGCGGATCGTGGTACCAGTCGCCATCGCGCCCCGTCCACATCAGAAAGCCCTGGGCGGTGCCGTCCGACGTTCTGGCCAGCAGGCACACCGGCTCGAACGCGCCGGCCGGGTTGTGCAGGCGCAACGCCCGGCGCCACATCGGCAGCGGCCGGTCGATCTGGCCGTGCTCCTGCAGCCGTGCCGCGCGAAGCAGGGCACTGGCCGGCTCCAACGCCTCGGCCGGATCGACCTGCACCACGGTGAGCCCGGACGGCATGGTGCGCAACGCCGGGCCGGCGGCGGTGGAGACGGTGTAGTCGGCGACCTGGCTTACCGGCCAGTACCCGAAGCGGCCGTAGATGCCCCACTCGGCCGCTCGCAGCAGGCTGACCGTCTCGCCGCGGTCCTTGGCGTTGGCCAGTGATCGGGTCAGCATGCCGCGCAGCAGTCCCTGCCGGCGGTGAGTGGCCGCGACGCTGACCTGCGTGAGCGCATCGCAGCTGATCTCGGCGGTGCGCCCCGGGCCGGCCGGCACCGTGTAGCTGGTCGGGAACGTGCGCAGGGTGCCGACGCACCGGCCGCCGTCGTAGGCGCCGAAGGCCCGTTCGGGCTGCCAGACGCTGCGCCAGAAGTCCATCGTGGCCTCGGAGATGTCACCCGGGTTGGCCATGAGGCCGGTGCGCATGGTCTTGACCCACGGACGGATCTCATCAGCAGCGACGGTACGAATCTCGGCGGTCACGCTGCCGACCCTGCCACAGCCCGGTGGCACCGTCGCGACAATTTCAGCGCGTCAGCGCGACGATCCCGATGATGACCGCCACGGCCGTGACGATCGCAGCGATCCAGGCCAGCGGTTCCTTGCGGTTGAAGGCCCGCACGGTCAGCAGCACCGGCAGCGCCCCGATGAAGACGAAGTGCGCCTCGAAGGCCAGCAGCAGGTACAGCACGCCGACGATCATGGTGATGAAGGACAGCTGGTTGCGCTGCCAGGTCGAACGCTGGACCTGCGTGCCGTACGGCGAACCGTACGGTTGCGCACCGTACAACTGGGGGCCATAGCCCGGCTGGCCGTAGCGCTGCTGCTGGGCGTAGGGCTGCTGGGCGTAGGGCTGCTGCAGCTGGTCGGTCCAGCGCGATCCGTCCCACCACCGCTGCGCCGGGCTCCCGGCCGGATCGGGGTACCAGCCGGCAGCTACCTCGCTCATGCGTGCTTCCTTCGTGATTCGGCCAACGGTCGCTGAGTCTGCCATGACGGCATTCCGGCCGTCAGCCGAACGCGCGGGACGGCACTAGATCCAGCTGATGTGTCCGTGCAGTGCCGCGTAGCCCACGAAGCTCGCGGTGTCCAGCAGGGAGTGCGCGATCACCAGTGGCAGCACGCGGCGGGTCCTGGTGAACCACCAGCCGAAGATCGCGCCCATGATCACGTTGCCGACGAAGCCGCCGACACCCTGGTAGGTGTGGTAGGAGCCGCGGATGGCAGCGCTCAGCAGGATCGCCTGCCACGGTGCCCAGTTCAGCTGCCGCAGCCTGGTCAGCACGAAGCCGATCATCACGATCTCTTCCAGCACGCCGTTCTGGATCGCATCCAGGACGAGAACCGGGTACCGGTACCAGACGTCGGCCAGACCGGACGCCTCGATCTGGGCGTTGATGCCCAGCTTGCGAGCCACGTAGACCAGAGCCAGGCCGGGCACCCCGATCAGCAGGAAGAACGCGACCCCGGACAGCAGGTCCTGGCGCGGCCGAAGCCGGTCCAGTCCGATGCCGAAGCCGCGCCGGAAGGGCGTGCGCGACAGCAGGTACAGCGCGAGCAGCGCGGGCACCACCCCGTTGACGACGTCCAGCAGCTGGTAGGACAGGTCCACCCAGGCGCGCGGGCTGGCCGCGCCGTTGAGGGTGGCCGTCGCGTGCCGGAAGCCGCCGCGGGTTTGGATGTCGAGAAAGTTGATCCACGAGCTGATGGCAGAAATGCCGAGCGAGACACCCAGCACGAGCAGGATCTCCAGCCCCGGGCTGCTCGGCTTGGGTGACAGCTCGCGGTCGGTGTCCGGGCGTGCAGGTGCTGAGGTCACCTACACATTCTCGCGGTAGCGCAGCCCCACCGTGCTGCACTCGAGGCAGATTCCGGTCGGGATCAGCCCGACTCGCATCAAGTACCCGAAGATCACACAGCCCAGGCAGAGCCCGAGGCCGGATTCCAGACCCGCTGCCACGATGAGGGGCGCCAGCAGCAGCTGGGTCGCCCCCACCGCGCCGGCCAGGAAGCAGGCAGCTGCGACGGTGGTGAGGCTCGCGCCGATCAGCTGAGCGAAGCGCTTGGGCGGACCGGCGACCAGCTTCGGCCGGCCCAGCCGAGGCGCCACCACCCTGGTCGCCAGCTGGCCGAGCGGGCTGAACCGCGGCCCGGCGGCCACCCGCAGCCAGAACCCGATCGCCAGCACGATGCTGAGCCAGGCGAGGCCGGGGAGCAGGGCGATCAGGGCAAGTAGCAGCACACCGGCAGCAACCGTGCGGGCCGCCTTCTCGTTGACGGGGTTGGGAAACTCGAATAGTCGCGGCACACCCTCGACGCTACCGAGTTCCCTAGCCAGCAGCTAGGAAATGTGACCGCGCACCCGACGTCAGTGACCTCGGGCGATCCAGTCGGGCAACTGCGGAGCCTCCGCCGCGATGCTGGTGGTGTCGCCGTGGCCGGTGCGCACCACCGTCGCCGGTGGCAGCGTGAGCAGCCGGCCGCGGATCGAGTCGATGATGGTGCCGAAGTCGGAGAACGACCTGCCGGTGGCACCCGGGCCGCCGCGGAACAGGGTGTCGCCGGTGAAGACCGTGGCCAGTGCCGGCGCGTACAGGCACACCGAGCCGGGGGAGTGGCCCGGGGTGTGCAGCACCCCCAGCTCCACGCCGGCCACGGCGAGTCGCTGGCCGTCCGTGAGCGGTTCGAAGTTCAGGGTCGGGTAGCTTCGCCGCCACAGCACCTCGTCATCCGGGTGCAGCAGTACCGGGGCGCGGTAGGACGCGGCAAGCTCACCGGCGACGGTGACATGGTCATCATGGGCATGGGTGCACACGATCGCGATCAGCTTGCGATCGCCGATCAACTGCCTGACCGGCGCCACCTCGTGCGGCGCGTCGATCAAGATGCACTCGTGCTCGTCGCCGACCAGCCAGACGTTGTTGTCGACGTCCCAGGTGCCGCCGTCCAGGCTGAACGTTCCCGAGGTGACGACGTGCTCGATTCCGGCGCTCACCGCTCAGTCCTCGAACACGACCACCGAGCGCAGCACGTCGCCCCGGTGCATCTTCTCGAACGCCGCTTCGATGTCGCCGATGCCGATGGTCTCGGTGACGAACTTGTCCAGCGGCAGCCGACCCTGCAGGTAGAGGTCGATGAGCATCGGGAAGTCCCGGCTGGGCAGGCAATCGCCGTACCACGACGACTTCAGTGCGCCACCGCGGCCGAAGACGTCGATCAGCGGCAGCTCCAGCGTGGCCGCGGGATGCGGCACCCCCACCAGGACCACCGTGCCGGCCAGGTCACGGCCGTAGAAGGCCTGCCGGTAGGTCTCGGGTATGCCGACGGCGTCGATCACCACGTCCGCTCCGAAGCCGCCGGTCGCAGCCCTGATCGCCTCGACCGCATCGGTGGCAGTGGAATTGATGAGTTCGTGCGCGCCGAACTCCCGCGCGGTGGCCAGCTTCCGGTCGTCGACGTCGACGGCGATGATGGTCGCCGCACCTGCCAGGTTCGCCCCGGCGATGGCGGCCATACCCACACCGCCGCAGCCGATCACGGCGACCGAGTCTCCCCGGCCGACCGCGCCGGTGTTGATCGCGGCACCCAGCCCCGCCATCACGCCGCAGCCCAGCAGTCCGGCAACCGTGGCGGCCGCTCGCGGGTCCACCGTGGTGCACTGGCCGGCGGCCACCAGCGTCTTGTCGGCGAACGCCCCGATGCCCAGTGCCGCGGTCAGCTCGGTGCCGTCGGCCAGCCGCATCTTCTGCGCCGCGTTGTGGGTGTCGAAGCAGTACCACGGGCGGCCGCGCCGGCAGGCACGGCACTGGCCGCACACTGCGCGCCAGTTGAGGATGACGAAGTCACCGGGCGCGACCTCACTGACCCCGGCACCCACCTCCTCGACGATGCCAGCGGCCTCGTGCCCGAGCAGGAACGGGAACTCGTCGTTGATGCCGCCGTCCCGATAGTGCAGGTCGGTGTGGCACACCCCGCAGGCCTGGATCTTGACGATCACCTCGCCCGGTCCGGGGTCCGGGACGAGAACGTCCACCAGTTCGACCGGCTGACCCTTGGCTGCAGAGACGATTCCTCGAACCCGGTGCGTCATGACCCATGTCTATCAGCTGACCGATCGATTCCGCACCGTGCGGCCCGGATCCGGCGCGAGCAGTCGTCGACGACCTGGTGCGCTGGCGTGCGGGCCGCACGAGCCGAGCCGGGACGGCTCAGGACGTCGGGTAGTGCCGCTCGGCCGGACCGGTGTAGAGCTGGCGCGGACGGCCGATCTTGGTCTGCGGGTCGTTGATCATCTCGTGCCACTGCGCGATCCAGCCGGGCAGCCGGCCGATCGCGAACAGCACCGTGAACATCTTGGTGGGAAAGCCCATCGCCCGGTAGAGCAGGCCGGTGTAGAAGTCCACGTTCGGGTACAGCTTGCGGCTGACGAAGTAGTCGTCGGACAGCGCGTAGCCCTCGAGCTCGATCGCGATGTCGAGGAGATCGTCTCGCTTGCCCATCGCCGACAGCACCTCATCGGCAGTCTTCTTGATGATGGCGGCGCGCGGGTCGTAGTTCTTGTAGACCCGGTGGCCGAAGCCCATCAACTTGACGCCCTTCTCCTTCGCCTTGACCCGCTCGACGAACTTCTTCACGTCCCCGCCGTCGTCGCGGATGGCTTCCAGCATCTCCAGCACTGCAGCGTTCGCACCGCCGTGCAGCGGGCCGAACAGCGCGTTGATACCGGCCGACACCGACGCGAACAGGTTGGCATGCGACGAGCCGACCAGCCGGACGGTCGAGGTGGAGCAGTTCTGTTCGTGGTCGGCGTGCAGGATGAAGAGCAGGTCGAGGGCGCGGACCACGGTCGGATCGGCGACGTAGGGCTCGGCAGGGAAGCCGAACGTCATCCGGAGGAAGTTCTCCACCAGGCCGATGGAGTTGTCGGGATAGAGGAACGGCTGGCCGACCGACTTCTTGTACGCATAGGCGGCGATGGTCGGCAACTTCGCCAGCAGCCGGATGGTGGACAGGTCCACCTGCTCGTCGTTGAAGGGGTCGAGCGAGTCCTGGTAGAAGGTGGACAGCGCTGAGACAGCCGAGCTGAGCACCGGCATCGGGTGGGCATCGCGCGGGAAGCCGTCGAAGAACCGCTTCAGGTCCTCGTGCAGCAGCGTGTGGCGGCTGATCCGGGAGGTGAAGGCCGCCAGCTCGTCCGGCGTGGGCAGGTTGCCGTGGATCAGCAGGTAGGACACCTCGGCAAAGGTGGAGTGCTCGGCCAGTTCCTCGATCGGGTAGCCCCGGTAGCGCAGGATGCCGGCGTCGCCGTCGATGTAGGTGATCGCCGAGGTCGAGGAGGCGGTGTTGGCGAACCCGGGGTCGAAGGTGACCAGGTTCGAGGCTGACAGGAGCTTGCTGATGTTCGCGCCCGGTGCGCCCTCGGTGGTCGCTACGATCGGCAGCGCCAGCTCGTCGCCGTTCGGCGGGCGGAACACGGCGACGTCAGCGCTTGTGGCGGTCTCGGTCATGTCCATGACTCCTTATGGATTTTGAGTAAGCCAAGCCTACGACGCAGCAAGCACGGCGCCGGAGCCTCGATCAATAGGATGTGTCACATGGCACTGGTACGGGCGGTACGGCGGATCGAGGCACCGGTCGAGCTGGTATGGGACCGGGTGACCGACTGGCAGGCGCACGGCAGGTGGATCCCGCTGACGGTGGTGAGCATCGATCAGGACAGCCCTGCCACCCGGGGCCTGGGCACCAAGTTCACCGGGCGCACCGCGCTGGGCCCGCTGGGTTTCGATGACCTGATGACGGTGACCGAGTGGCAGCCGCCGCACGACGGTGCGGGTGGGCGATGCCGGATCGAGCACCGGGGCCGCTGGGTCGGCGGTTGGGCCGAGATCCTCGTCGAGCCGGACGGTGCCGCCACCCGGTTGAGCTGGATCGAGGACGTGCAGCCGCGCTGGACGCCCCGGTTCGTCGATGCTGCCGTCTCGCGGGTCGGTACTGTTCTGTTCGGCGGCACGCTGCGCAAGCTCGCGGCCGAACTCGAGGGTTGATCATCGGCTGAATCCGCACGCCACGCGCCGGCCCCGAGCGCCGCGCCGGATGGGAGGTAGGCATGACCGAGTTCGGTGATTCCGTGTACGAGGGCGGCGTCGAGGACGCCGAGGACATGGACCCGGTGGAGAACCTCACCGGCGACGGCACCCCGGAAAGCTTCGACGAGGACCAGGAGACGGGCTACGACCCGCCGGACCGCGAGCCGAAGAACACCCGCTGGGGCACCACTCTGGAAGAAGAGCGCGAGGGTGAGCCGCTGGACATGCGGCTGGCGGAGGAGGAACCGGACGTCTCCGTCGACGACCCGGACGAGTCGGTGGCGCCACGGGCCGGCCGGCTGGTGGCACCGGACGAGGGTGCGCACAACGCCGACGAGGAGGACGAGATCGGCTACGACGTCGGCAAGGCCGGTTATGCCGCGTCGGCCGAGGAGGCCGCGGTGCACCTCGTGAGCGAGGACGAACTGAACGAGCAGTCCAGCAACGAGGACGACATCGGCGACGGCCGCTGAGCGTACGGTCGCGCTCAGCGCACCAGCATGTCGAGTAGCCGGCTCAACTCGACCTCCGGGTCCTCGGCAAGGCCGCCGTGCACCGGGCCGGGCTGGATGATCGTGCTACGCGGAGCCGCCAGCCAGCCGAACCGGGGGCCGAGCCCGGCGGCGCCTGCGGGCCCGTCGCCGCGGCAGGCGCCGGCGACCGCGTCCAACGCCGACCGGAGGGGCGCCAGGTCGAGCTCCGGCGCGAGCGCGAGCAGGCGCGGCTCATCGAGATGTGAGGCGCAGCCGAGGAAATCGGCCGCCTGGCTGTAGAGCACCACGCCGACGTTGACGAACTCCTCGCGGTCGACCCGAGGGACGCAGCGCAGCACCACGTACTGGTAGGCGATCACCGGTGCTCACCCGGCAACCAGGCCGACCGGTCGTCGAGGCGGGCCCGAAGGTAGTCGACGTAGGCCTGCCGCAGCTGCTCGGCGCCGGTGCGCCCGCCGGCCGGCTCCAGCCACTCGTCGGGCACCTGCGCCACCACATCGGCGAGCAGCGCGGGGGTCAGCTGAGCAGCAAGATCGGCATCCACCGCGGCCACCCTGGGCGCCGCGACCGCGAAGACGTGATCGGAGGCGTCGTAGGGCTGCTGGGCGAAGCGGGCCGGTGAGGCGGCCGCCGAGTCCCAGCTGTGGTGGAAGTAGAGCGCCGCGCCGTGGTCGATCAGCCAGAGTTCGCGGTGCCAGATCAGCAGGTTGGGGTTGCGCCAGCTGCGGTCCACGTTGGCTGTGAAGGCGTCCAGCCAGAGCACCCGAGCAGCTTCGGCCGGATCCACCGCCACGTTCATGTCCCAGCCGAACGAGCCGGGCAGGAAGTCGACCGCCAGGTTCAGCCCGACGCTGGCGCTCAGCAGGTCCTGCACCTCTTCGTCCGCCTCGTACTTGCCGATCGCCGTCGGCAGGGTAAGGGCGCGCAGTTCGGGCACCCGGAAGCCGAGCCGCCGGGCCAGCTCGCCGACGATGACCTCCGCGACCAGCACCTTCAGGCCCTGCCCGGCGCCGCGGAACTTGACCACGTAGGTGCCGAAATCCGAGGCCTCGACGATGCCCGGCAACGAACCGCCCTCACGCAACGGCGTCACGTAGCGGGTCGCCGTGACCTGCTCGATCACCCTTCTTCCCTCGTCGTCGGGCCCGCCTGACTCCGGTCGGCCTCCGCACGCTGCACATCCTGCAGTTCCTGCCGTTCTTCCACCCGCTTCTTGATCCGTCCCAGCCCGGGCAACGAGCCCACGATCTCGTTGAACTCCCGCATCGTGTCGAGCAGATCGCGCACGTCAGGGGCGACCGTGCCGAGCGTGCCGAGGATGGGCAGGATGTCGGCGTCCATGCTGCGAACCAGGTGCGGCAGGGTGTCGATGAGCTTGACGACGGCCTCTACCTCGACCGGGTCGGTGGTGTCGGCAAGGCGCCGCACGATCGGGGCGAAGGTGCGCAATGTCGGCTCGTACTCGGCCAGCAGCGCATCGCCGCGACCGGTCAGCTGCTGCGCCGACGCGAGCAGTTCCGCGGCCTGTAGTACCACCGTCTCGGTGCGCTCGACCACCGCATCGGCGCGCTCCCGGGTGCGCTGGACCTGAGCCACCAGCGCGTCGGCGCGCTCGCGGGTGCCTTCCATCGCCAGCATGATCAGCGCGGCCTGCTCGAGCAGTTGCTCGATGCGAATCACCAGCTCAGCGGCGCGTGGCACCAGGCCGATCGCCTGTTCCAGGGCTGCGTAGCCGGCCTCGGTGAGTCGGAGCAGGTCGCGCGGACCGGGAACGGGAATTCGCATGCACCGAGCGTATCGGCACGACGCCGTCAGCCGGCCGCGACGAGGGGCCGCAGCTGTTCCTGGCTCAGCCGAACAGCGCCCGGGCGAGCTCGGCGTAGCCGGCAACCGGGTCCTCGCCGGGTGCGGTGAGCAGTTGGATCGCCACCTGATCTGCCCCGGCGTCCAGGTGCGCCTGTAAGCCGGCGGCGATGGTGTCAGCGTCGCCGTGCAGGACCAGGGCGTCGATCAGCGCATCGCTGCCACCGTCAGCCAGATCCGCGTCGGACCAGCCGAGTGACCGCAGGTTGTTCAGGTAGTTGCGCAGCCCGAGATAGGGCTGAGCAACCCGGGGCCGCCCGATCGCCCGCGCCCGCGCAGGGTCCGAGTCGAGCACGACCTTCTGCTCCGGCACGAGCAGTTCGTCCGGGCCGAGAACCTGCCGTGCCCGCGCGGTGTGCTCCGGCGTGGTCAGGTACGGATGCGCGCCCGCCGTCCGGTCAGCCGCCAGCTGCAGCACGCGCGGCCCGAGCGCGGCCAGCAGCCGTTTCGTCACCGGGACCTGGGCCTGATCGAGCTCGTCCAGGTAGTGCACCAGCGCCTCATAGGGCCGGGCGTACTGCGTGGTGGCCTCCGGGTGGCCCACCCCGATGCCGAGCAGGAACCGGTTCGGGTGCCGCTGCTCGATCCGGTGGAAGGACCGGGCGACCGTAACGGCGTCGTCCTTCCAGATATTGACGATCCCGGTTCCGACGAGCAGTCGCTCGGTAGCCCCCAGCAGCTGCTCGGCAAGCTGGAGTTCACCCTCGGGCGAGCCACCGATCCACAGCGCGCCGAAGCCGAGCTGCTCGATGCTTGCTGCCAGCCGGGCGTCCAGCTCGCCCGCGCCGCGCCAGATTCCGTACCTGCTCAGTCGGGTCATCCGTCATCGCCTCCCACCTGCGCCAACTGCGCGTCGGCGCGGTGCTATTCCACGACTGCCCGTATCGGACGCTGCCGGGACTGTGGCGGGACTGTCGCGGCGGGACTGTCATGGCGGGACTGTCGCGGCGGCAGTGTCGTACTCGCATGGCACAGTGTGGTGCATGCCCGACGCACCGCCCGCAGACCTCGAGCTCCGGCCCGGCGGCGAGGCGGCGCCGGTGGTGCTGGCAATCGATGGCAACTCCCTGCTGCACCGGGCGTTCCATTCCCAGGCCGCGACCGGCCTGCGTGCACCTGACGGCCGCCCGCTCTGGGCGATCCGCGGCCTGCTGACCCAGCTGGTGGCGGCGGTGGATCGGATCAACCCCGCGGTGATCGTGGTCGGCTTCGATGACCCGGAGCACAGCCTGCGTCGGCAGCGCTGGCCGCATTACAAGGCCGGCCGCGCGGACAAGCTCGACGCGCTGGTCAGCCAGCTCGCCGACGCCGTCGACCTGCTGCGGGAACTGGGCCTGGCGGTGCTGGTGCCCGCCGGCCTGGAGGCTGATGACGTGCTGGCCTCCACTGCCCGGCAGGCTCGTGCGGCGGGCGCGCAGACCGTCATCATGACCTCCGACCGGGATGCCTTCGCGCTGATCGACGAGTCGACGCACGTGCTGCGGATCATCAATGGCGGGGTGGAAGCCTCGCCACTGCTCACCCCGGAACGGTTCGTGAGGATGCAAGGCATCGAGCCCGCCCAGTATCGGGACTTTGCCGCGCTGCGCGGCGACCCGTCGGACAACCTGCCCGGGGTCCGCGGTTTCGGCCCCAAGACGGCCGCCCGGCTGCTCGGTGCGCTCGGCTCGGTCGCTGCTGCCTTCGACGACCTCGCTGGTGGCGGTGCCCGGGTCACGGCGGCAGTGGGACCGGCATTGGCCGCACGGCTGGCCGAGCCGGCTGCCCGCGCCGCCTGGGAACTCAACTGCCAGATCATGGCGATGCGGCACGACCTCGAGCTGCAGCTGTCGCTCGCCGACGGACCGGGCGTGCTGCCACTGCCTGCGGAGGCGGTGCGTTCCGCCTACGCAGGCTGCCAACTGACCTGGACGATGCCTGCCGCGCTGCGCGCGCTCGCCCACCACGAAGGGCCGCCCGTCCCACCGCCGGCCAGGCTGTGGCACGGCGACCGGTCCTCCTCCGCTGGCCGTCGGCTGCCGGCGCTGCCGAAGAAGAAGCCGCAGACGCAGCTTTCGCTGTTCTGAACGACGCGCGACCTGCCGCTGCGGCAGGGGCGGTTCGCGACCGGCGCAGCCCTGCGCCCAGGCGTGACAGGCCCGCTACGGTTACCGCATGGAACCCGTCTATCGAGGCGTGATCGCGGCGGCTCGGCTGCTCTTTCTGGCCGAGGGCCTGAAGTTCAGCATCACCGGAACCGAGCATGTGCCCCGCAGCGGCGGAGCCGTGATGGCGATCAACCACACGGGCTACCTGGACTTCGCCTACGCCGGGCTGGCGGCGCGCCCGGCCGGCCGGCTGGTCAGGTTCATG
>DATAKO010000054.1:0-7186 GCA_036261575.1 Jatrophihabitans sp. | reverse complement strand
GCGCACAGCCACGTCGGCGGCGTCCGGTGGTGGAACGTCAAGCACCCGGCCCGCTACGCCGCCGCGCTCGAGCGCGGGGTCAGTCCGGCTGCCGGGCGCGAGACGCTGGATGAGCAAGCCCGGTTCACCGAGCGGTTGATGCTGCAGCTGCGCATGGTGGAGGGCCTGGCATTGGCGCAGCTGCCGGCCGCCGCGGTCCGGCACGCCCAGCAGTGCGTCAGTTGGGGGTTGGCCGAGCGTCCCGCGCTGACCGCCGGCCGGCTGGTGCTGACCCAGCGCGGTCGGCTGCTGGCCGACGCCGTGGTGCGCGACCTGCTGCTCGCGGTGAGCTGAGGCAGGCGGTGCCCCCGATCCCGGCCGGCTAGGACTTCTTGGGCCGCAACTCGTCCAGATCCAGCACCCGGACGTGCAGCGTGTGCCGCTGTTGCAGCGCCGCCCGGAGCGCGCGGTGCAGCCCGTCCTCCAGGTAGATCTCGCCGTGCCACTGCACCGCGTGCGGGAACAGGTCGCCGTAGAAGGTCGAATCCTCGTCGAGCAGCCGATCCAGGGCCAGCTCGCGCTTGGTGGTGGTGATCTCGTCCAGCCTGACCGAGCGCGGCGGCACGTTGGCCCAGTCCCGGGTGGAGAAGCCGTGATCGGGGTACGGCTTGCCCTCACGTACCGCCTTGAAGATCACGAGCGCCGCCCCCCGGTGTCGATGCCGAACTGCACGGCCACCCTAACCGACCGCGGCCCGGCAATCCGATCGGCCGCGCGCGGCAAACTAGAATGGGGCCCAGGAAGGGAGGCCGGCCGGGATGAACGTCGAGGACCGCAAGCTCGAGGTGCTGCGCGCCATCATCACCGACTTCATCGCCACCAACGAGCCGGTGGGCTCCAAGGCGCTGGCCGACCGGCACAACCTCGGCGTGTCGCCGGCCACCATCCGCAACGACATGGCCGCGCTGGAAGACGAGGGGCTCATCCAGCAACCGCACACGTCGGCCGGCCGGGTGCCCACCGACGCCGGTTACCGGCTGTTCGTCGACAAGCTGACCTCCATCAAGCCGCTCTCGGCGGCCGAGCGGCGGGCTATCGAGCGCTTCTTGAACGAGGCCGTCGACCTGGACGGGGTGTTGCAGAATGCTGTCCGCGCGCTGGCGCAGCTGACCCGCAACGTCGCCGTCATGCAGTACCCGTCGCTGTCCCGCTCCCGGGTGCGGCACATGGAGACTGTGTTGCTCGGCCCGTCCCGGCTGATGCTGGTGTTGATCACCGACACCGGTCGGGTGGAGCAGCGGGTGGTGGAGCTGCCGGCCCCGGTGCAGGCAGAGGACGTGGCCGACCTGCGCACCACCCTGAACGGCAAGCTGAAGGACCAGAAGCTGGCGGACGCGCCCAAGATCGTCGCCGACCTGCCCAGCCAGGTGCCGGGCCACCTGACCGGGCTGGTGGCCACGCTGTCCTCGGTGTTGCTGGAGGCCCTGGTCGAGCACCCGTCCGAGCGCATCGTGCTCGCCGGGTCGGCCAACCTGACCGAGCACGTGCTGGATTTCCCAGCCATCCGCCCGGTGCTGGAGGCGCTCGAGGAGCAAGTGGTGCTGCTGCGTCTGCTGGATCAGCAGACCACCACCGCCGGGCAGATCCTGG
The DNA here is from genome assembly GCA_036261575.1 of Jatrophihabitans sp. Taxonomy (GTDB): domain Bacteria; phylum Actinomycetota; class Actinomycetes; order Mycobacteriales; family Jatrophihabitantaceae; genus Jatrophihabitans_A. The sequence continues at coordinate 5,557 of DATAKO010000054.1, read as the reverse complement.
TCCGGATCGGCAACGAGACCGGTCACGAGGGATTGCAGAAGGCCTCGGTGGTCTCGGCCGGTTACGGCACCGCGGGCATCTCACTCGGCGGCGTCGGGGTCCTCGGCCCGCGCCGGATGGACTATGCCCAGACCATGGCGCGCGTGGCCGCGGTCGCCTCCTACGTCGGCGAGCTGCTGGCCGACAAGTAACCCGGGGCAGACCCAGCCGGCCGCGGCTCGCCGGGCCCGTACACTGGTGCAGTTGGCACTCTGTTCCTCGGAGTGCCAGCCTCGTGGGGGTGCCACCCTATGAGGTGCCAAGAGCCTGATCTGATCGCTGCTGTAAGGGGAATCGACCCGTGCCAGGTGCCGTCCGGGACTACTACGGCCTGCTGAACGTCAGCAAGGACGCCACAGTCGAGGAGATCAAGCGCGCCTACCGCAAGCTCGCTCGAGAGCTGCATCCGGACGTCAACCCGGACCCGGAGGCGCAGAACCGGTTCAAGGACATCACCGCGGCCTACGAGGTGCTCTCCGACCCGGAGAAGCGCCGCATCGTGGACCTCGGCGGCGACCCGCTCGCGCCGGGCGGGGGCGGCGGCCAGGGCAGCCCGTTCACCGGCTTCGGCGGCTTCGGCGACATCTTCGAGACCTTCTTCGGCGGCCAGGCGGCCCGCGGACCGCGCAGCCGGGTGCGCCAGGGGGCGGATGCGTTGCTGCGGGTCGAGCTGACCCTGGACGAGATGGCGTTCGGGGTCAACCGCGAGATCGCGGTGGAGACCGCCGTGCTCTGCCAGACCTGCCACGGTGACGGCTGCGCGCCGGGCACCCAGCCCCGGACCTGCTCCACCTGCAACGGCGCGGGCGAGGTGCAGTCCATGCAGCGCTCGTTGCTCGGGCCGGTCATGACGACGCGGTCCTGCCCGGTGTGCGGCGGCACCGGCCAGCAGATCCCGAACCCGTGCCCCACCTGCGCCGGCGATGGCCGGGTACGCAGCCGCCGCACCATCTCGGTGGACATCCCCAGCGGCATCGAGGACGGCATGCGGATCCGGATGTCCGGCCAGGGCGAGGTCGGTCCAGGCGGCGGGCCGCCCGGTGACCTCTACATCGAGGTGACCGAGCGGCCGCACGAGATGTTCACCCGCGAGGGTGCCGACCTGCACTGTGCGCTGGCGGTGCCGATGACCGCGGCGGCCCTCGGCGGCACCGTCGAGCTGGAGACGCTGGACTCGCACGAGAAGATCGAGATCCGGCCCGGCACCCAGTCCGGATCCACCATCACCCTGCGTGGCAAGGGAGTTCCGCGGCTGCGCAGCACCGCTCGTGGTGACCTGCACGTCCATGTCGAGGTGCGCACGCCCACCAAGCTGGACGGCGAGCAGGAACAGTTGCTGCGCCAGCTGGCGACGTTGCGCAACGAGGAGATCAGCGCCAACGGCAAGCACGGCGGCCTGTTCTCCAAAGTTCGAGACGCCTTCAACCAGCGGTGACGCCGCCGCTGTTCCTGGTGGCTGACCTGGGTGCCGGGGCCAGCATCGTGCTGACCGGTGCCGAGGCGCACCACGCCGGCACGGTGAAGCGGCTCGCCCCGGGTGAGGTGGTCTGGCTGGCCGACGGCAACGGCGGCCTGGCCGAGACCACCGTCGCCTCGGTCGCGCGGGACCAGGTGGTGTTCGCTGTGACGCACCGGCGGCAGCTGGCTGAACGCCGGCCGCGGCTGGTGGTGGTGCAGGCGCTGCCCAAGGGCGAGCGGGCCGAGCTTGCGGTGGAGGTGCTGACCGAGCTGGGCGTGGACGAGATCGTGCCCTGGTCGGCGGCCCGCGCCATCACCCAGTGGCACGGCGAGCGGGTCGAGCGGGGCGTGCAGAAGTGGCGGCGGACCGCCCGCGAGGCGGCCAAGCAGAGCCGGCGGGCCCGGGTGCCGGTGGTGTCCGGACTGGCCTCGACCGCGGCGGTCGCCGAGCGGGTGTCGCGTGCCCCGGCCAGCCTGCTGCTGCACGAGGATGCTACCGGCGGCCTCGGTGAGCTGGAGCTGTCCGGCGTCGCCGAGATCCTGCTGGTGGTCGGGCCAGAAGGTGGCCTCAGCGAGGACGAGCTGGCGCTGTTCACCGGCCGCGGCGCCCGGCCGGTGCGGCTCGGGCCGGAGGTGCTGCGCACCTCGACTGCAGGGGCGGCGGCGCTGGCGGTGCTGTCGGTGCAGGTCGGGCGCTGGCGCTGAGCGGCGGGGGCGATAACCTGCACCGCATGCAACCGGACTGCGTGTTCTGCCGCATCGTCGCCGGGCAGTTGCCGGCCGACATAGTGCACCAGGGCGAGGACGTGCTCGCTTTCAACGACCTCAACCCGCAGGCACCCGTGCACGTGCTGGTCGTGCCCAAGCGGCACGTCGCCGACATTTCTGCGCTGGCCGCCGACCCCGAGCTGAGCGCGATCCTGCTGGCCGGTATTCGTGGCGTGACCGACGAACTCGGCATCACCGAGTACCGGACGGTCTTCAACACCGGGGCGGCGGCCGGCCAGACCGTGTTCCACGTGCACGCGCACCTGCTGGCCGGGCGCTCGTTCGGCTGGCCGCCCGGGTAGCGCCGTTGTGGCGATTCGCCCGGATCGGCGGGTAAAGCGCTACGGCATGCCCCCGGACGCGGGTAAACTTGACCTTGCCGGCAGTCCCGCCGCCGTCCCGAGCCGAAAGCAGCGCATCGCCTTTGTCACTCCAGCCGCACCACCCCGCAGCTGACAACCAGCCGACCGTGACGACGCGCTTCGTGGCCCCGTCCGACGTGCCCATGGTGGGCCTGCTCGGGCCGCGGGACGAGCTTTTGCGCATGGTCGAAGCGCGGCTCGCCTCGAGCATCCACGTGCGCGGTAACGAGATCACCATCACCGGCGCGGCCGCCGACAATGCCCTTGCCATCAGGCTCTTCGAGGAGTTGGTCCAGCTCATGCAGTCCGGTCACAACCTGACCCCGGATGCGGTCGGTCGCACGCTCGGCATCTTGCAGGCCGACACCGAGCAGCGACCGGCCGAGGTGCTCAGCCTGAACATCCTCTCCCGGCGGGGCAAGAACATCCGGCCCAAGACGGTCAACCAGAAGACCTACGTCGATGCGATCGACAACAACACCATCGTCTTCGGCATCGGCCCCGCCGGTACCGGCAAGACCTACCTCGCGGTGGCCAAGGCGGTGCAGGCGCTGCAGGCCAAGCTGGTCAATCGGATCATCCTGACCCGGCCAGCGGTCGAGGCGGGGGAGCGGCTCGGATTCCTGCCGGGCACCCTGAACGACAAGATCGATCCGTACCTGCGGCCCCTGATGGATGCGCTGCACGACATGCTCGACCCGGATTCGGTGCCGCGGCTGCTGCAGGCAGGCACCATCGAGGTGGCGCCGCTGGCCTACATGCGCGGGCGCACCCTGAACGACGCCTTCGTGATCCTGGACGAGGCGCAGAACACCACGCCTGAGCAGATGAAGATGTTCCTCACCCGGCTCGGTTTCGGTTCCAAGATCGTGGTCACCGGTGACGTGACCCAGGTCGACCTGCCCGGCAACACCAAGTCGGGGCTTCGGGTGGTGCGCGAGATCCTGACCGACGTCGAGGACATCTCTTTCCGCTACCTGGACGCCAAGGACGTGGTGCGACACCAGCTGGTCGGCGAGATCGTTGACGCGTACGCCAAGTACGACGACCGCCACTGAGCCCGGGGCCTCACCATGTCGATCGAGATCAACAACGAATCCGACGTCCAGGTCGACGAGTCGGCCATCGTCTCGATGGCCCGGCACGTGCTGGACGCGCTCGGTATCAACCCGCTGGCGGAGCTGTCCATCCTGGTCGTCGACTCCGAGGCGATGTCGACCCTGCACAAGCAGTGGATGGATCTGGACGGGCCGACCGACGTGATGGCCTTTCCGATGGACACCCTGGACGACAAGCCGGGGATGGAAGCCGAACCCGGTCCCGCGCTGCTCGGGGACGTCATCCTGTGCCCGGAGGTCGCGGCCACGCAGGCACAGGCCGCGGGGCACAGCACGGATTCGGAACTGTTGCTGCTGACCGCGCACGGGGTGCTGCACCTGCTCGGCTACGACCACGGTGACGCCGATGCGGAGCAGGAGATGTTCGGCTTGCAGTCGCAGTTGACCGCGCAGTGGGCCGAGCAGCACGGCCGGGAGCGGATCCGCACCCCGCTGCCCGGAACCGCTGCCGAAAAGCGGTCGTGAACGGCGCGCCATGACCGGCCCCGACATCGTGCTGCTCATCGTGGCGGTGCTGCTGGTTCCGATCGCCGGCGCGCTCGCTGCCGTCGATGCGGCGCTGGCACGCGTCTCGGTCGCCCGTGTGGACGAGATGGTGCGGGAGGGCCGCCGCGGCGCCCGCTCGCTTGCCATCATCGCCGGCGACCGGGCCCGGCACACCAACCTGTTGCTGTTGCTGCGCGTCGCAGCCGAGCTGACTGCAACGGTGTTCGTGACCGTGGTGGCCACCAGCACCTGGGGTCACTACTGGTATGTGGTGCTGTTCTCGATCCTGGTGATGGTGCTGGTCAGTTACGTGCTGATCGGGGTCGGCCCGCGCACGACCGGGCGCCAGCACTCCTATTCGGTAGCCTTGTTCGGCGCCGGCCCGGTGCTGCTGCTGGGCCGGGTCTTCGGCCCGCTGGCCTCGCTGCTGATCCTGCTCGGCAACGCCATCACGCCCGGTCGCGGCTACCGGGACGGCCCGTTCGCCTCGGAGGTCGAGCTGCGCGAGCTGGTGGACCTCGCCGAGTCCCGCGGCGTGGTGGAGCAGAGCGAGCGCGCGATGATCCAGTCGGTGTTCGACCTGGGCGACACCATCGCCCGCGAGGTGATGGTGCCGCGCACCGACGTCGTGTTCATCGAAAGCACCAAGACGGTGCCGCAAGGGCTGGCGCTGGCGCTGCGATCTGGCTTCAGCCGGATTCCGGTGGTGGCCGACAACGTCGATGACGTGATCGGGCTGGTGTACCTGAAGGATCTGGTGCGCCGCAATCAGGATCACGAGCGGGCCAGATCGACCAAGCTGGACGAGGTGATGCGACCGCCCACCTTCGTGCCCGAGTCCAAACGGGTCGATCAGCTGCTGCGGGAGATGCAATCCACCTACTCGCACATGGCGATCGTCATCGATGAGTACGGCGGCACGGCCGGTCTGATCACCATCGAGGACATCCTGGAAGAGATCGTGGGCGAGATCCGGGATGAGTACGACGTGGAGCAGGCCCCGGTGGCAGAGCTGGCCGACGGCTCGTTCCGGGTGACCGCCCGGCTCGCCGTGGAGGACCTCGGCGAGCTGTTCGACGTCGAAATCCCTCGCGAGGACAACGTGGAGACCGTGGGTGGCTTGCTGGCGCAGGTGCTCGGCCGGGTTCCGATCGCTGGCTCCTCGGCGCAGGCGTACGGTCTGGAGCTGACTGCCGAGAGCGTGACCGGGCGGCGCAACCGCATCGACACCGTCCTGGTTCGCAAGCTGGACGAGCCTGAGGAGACCGACGAGTGACTGCGGCCCCGTTCGAGCCCGAGGACCGGAAGCTGGTGACCCTGGCCCGC
>DATAKO010000047.1:0-5451 GCA_036261575.1 Jatrophihabitans sp. | reverse complement strand
AGACGTGCAGTTCGCAGGCCAGCCGGGCTGCGAGTCCGACGTCACGACCAGGCCGGTCGAGCACGCAGTGCAGCACCGAGGTGATCTTCGGCCTGGGACGCCCGGCAGCTGCCGCGGCCTCGGCGAGCGCCGGGCGCAGGGTGTCCCGGATGTAACTCCGCGGTGCCAGCCAGGTGATGGCCCGGTCAGCGACCGAACCGGCCAGCGTGGCCATGCCGGGTCGCAGCACCCCCAGCGCGAGTTCCACCGGCGGTGCGGCCACCTCGGGCAGACCCATCTCGTCAACCGGCCACAGGCCGTGGCTCGTCGTGGGCTTGCCGTCCAGCAGGGATCGCATGATCGTCAGGTACTCGCCAGTGGCAGCCAGTTGCGCCACGTACGGCGCGCCCAACGTGCGGCGTTGCATCGACACAGCGGCAGGTCCGATTCCGCTGATGTACGGTCGGCCGGACAGGCTCGCGATCGATCGGGCGGTCAACGCGGCGGTGTAGGGATGGCGTAGCGGCATCAACGTGACCGCGGATCCGTACTCGAGCCCCATCCCCGCGCCGGCGAGAGCCGCGAAGATCGCGTGGGTTTCGATGCCCATGGATTGGCCCGACCACAGCCGCTCGGAATGCGTCTGGGCGGCGAGCCGGGCGAAGGGCAGGACCGAGCCGAGATTCAGCGGCTGCACCGGCAGCATGACCGAGACTCGCGGAGAATCAGCTGGTGTCATAGGACGAAATCTCCTCGTGTGATGAGCGATTCGGCGGCCGCCGCGGTGTCACCGCCCGCGACGACACCCCAGTGGCGGGCGGGCGTGAGGTTTGCGAAGATCTGCCGCACGTCCTCGGTGGTCAGGCAGCGCAGCAGCGGGGCGAGATCGCCGAGCAGATTCAGGCCGACCCCGGTGGTCACGTAGGACAGCAGGCAACCACCCAGCCCCGCCTGCGAGCCGATGCTCTGCTCGTAGCTGCCCAGGATGAAGCCGACGGCGGCATCCAGCTCCGGTCCGGTCGGCCCCTGAGCGGCCAGCTCGGCCAGATTGTCACCGACCACCGACAGCGCCGCTGCGGTTGCGCCGTGGGCCACGTCCAGTTCGAGCAACAGCATCGTGCGGGCGTACTGATCGATCAGGGTGCTGGTGACCCGGTAGGCCAGACCGTCGCGTTCCCGAACCTGCCGATTCAGCCGCGAGGAGAAGTTGCCGCCCAGAATCACGTTGGCAACGACGGCGGTGGTGAATGCCTCGGGATGAGCGGGCGGCAGCGACTCGGCAACGAGCCGGATCTGGGTGGTCCGGGACCCTGGCTTGGGCGTGAACTCGATCATGGGACGCCCGGCCGGGCGCAAGCCATCCTCGAGCAGGGAACGGCCCCGGTGTCCGGTCCATGATCCGAGGGACCTCTCGGCCAGCGACAGCGCCTCCGGCGGCGTCAGGTCTCCGATTAGCACCAGGTGGGCAGCTCCCGGGCTGACCTGCTGACGATGCGCCGCGGCCAGAGCGGCGTGATCGACCTGCTCCAGCGCCGGCAGCGTGGGTGCCGGGTTCAGCAGCGGCGGAAGGTGGCCGTACACGGCGGTCCACAGGGCACGCTGCACCGCGGCGTCCGGGTGCGCGGAAACCAGGGTGGCCTGCTGGGCGCAGCGCGATCGCGCGGTGGTCAGACCGGACGGGTCCGGCGCCAGCTGCGTGACCTCGGCCAGCACCTGCTCCAGCTGCGCGATGCACGCGCGCAGGCAGCTCAGGGACAGGATCACCCACTGCCGTCGGCGGGAGATGGTCAGCTTGCCACCGACCGCCTCGAAGGCCTCGGCCGCCGGCAGTTCCGCCCAGGTCGCGGTCAGCACGTCGGCGCCGGCCAGGTGCTCATCGCTGTCGAGCAGGCATGGGATGGCCAGGTGGGCGTGCACCAGCGGAGTGGAGGAATGCTGGGCGGCAGTCAGGGTGAGTCCGTTGCCGAGACGGTGGCTCAGCACCTCCGGCACCACGAAGGAGTCGGTCCTCATCGACCGTCACCCGCCGTCTCGAGCGTGGCCAGGCCCCGGTCGAGACCGTGCCGCAGGTGCTCCGCCGCTGACCGGACCCCGGCGGTTGCGACCGCACCGAGCGCTGCCGCGTAGTCCTCGGCCAGTCCGGCGTTGTCGAACAGCAACGCGCCCCGGGTCATGAGCCGGACCCGGTAGGCGGGTACGTCCAGGCGCTGGTGCAGCTCGGTGAGTGTCGCCAGCCTGGCCGCCTCGACGCGGTCGTCGAAATCACCAGAACTGACCCTGGTCAGCAGGTCGTCGATGGTGTTCAGCACAGCGTCGCGAAGGCCGCGGTTGTGGTGGACGACCAGCACGAACGTGTCTGGGTCAATCGCCATCAGCGGGCCGAACAGGCCTACCGAAGTGTCAGCCATCGCCTCATGCGCGCGCAGCAGCCGGCGCAGCGCACCGTGGGTACCGCCGGTCAGAAGCGCGGACAGGGTTGTGTAGCAGGCGTATTCGGCCAGGCTGGTACGGGCATCCGGCAACCGCCAGCCCAGCGCCAGCGCCGGCCGCGGCGCCAGCCCGTCGACATGCTCGTGCGCGCGATGCTGCCAGCTGATCGACGCCTCGGGCTCGGGCCGCCTGGGTTGGCACGGAATCGGGCGCGCGGGCAGCTCCGCGAAGTGCCGGCCGACCGCGGCCAGCAGCTCGTCAGGATCGGCATTGGCGCAAACGCCGATGGCGGCATTGCCGGGCGCGTAGAACTGCTCGTAGAACGAGCGGCATTCTGCGACGGTCGCAGCCGCGAGCTCGTCGGTGCTGCCGAACCCGTTGTGCGTGTTCGACCAGCCGCGATAGAGCGCCGCGGGCAGCACCGTCCAGGGAAAGCCACCGTAGGCACGGTTGTGAAGTTGCAGGTTGATCTCCTCCACCACGACACGGCGCTGCACGTCGAGGTTGTGCTCGGTGATGCTGAGGTGCGCCATCCGGTCCGCCTCGAGCGCCAGAATCCGGTCCAGCGCCGCGGACGGGCCGGTCTGGAAGTAATCGGCGTGGTCGGTGAAGGTGTTGCCGTTGACCGCGCCTCCGGCCGCCTGGATCTCGGCGAAATGCTGCCCGGGCGCCACGTTGCGCGAGCCCTGGAACATCATGTGCTCGAACAGGTGCGCGAAGCCCGCGCGGGATCGCGGCTCGTCACGAAAGCCGGCCCGGTAGTTCACCGCGACGGCGCAGCCGGACATGTGCCGGTCGTGCTGCACCACGACGCGCAGGCCGTTGGGCAGCCGCCGCTGCGCCCGTAACAGCGGTGCGGTCAATAGCTGAGTCGACACGAGATTCCCTTCTGCCGGCGACGTTGTCGCGATCGGCTGGTCAGGCTGTCCGTTCCGAAGCCTGGTGGGTAGCGGTGAGCGCGGCCGGCTGCTTCGGCGCCGGCGAGTGTGGCTGATCGGGGTGACCGAGTCGCGCCGGCGCGGAAGCCTCGGCGAGCGCCTCCAGGCGGTCCTGCCGCTCCTGCTCATCGCTGACGTAGTGGCGGTAGGCCGGCACGGCCAGGCCGGTGGTGACGACCGCGACGACGACCAGCATGGAGAACAGTGACTGCGGGATGAGCTTCATCGACAGCCCGGCGTTGATGAAGATCAGAATCATCAGGCCGCGCGAGTTCATCAACGCCCCCATGGCCGCTGCTCGATGATGCGGCCAGCGGTAGATGCCGCGCAGCACGCCGTAGGCGGTCAGCGACTTGGACAGCACCGCAACGAGCACGAGCACCAGCAGCGGCACGAGCCGCCGCACGTCGAGCATGCCCCGCAGATCGGTGTTCAGGCCGGAGTAGGCGAAGAAGATGGGCAGCAGCAGGCAGCGCACCACCGCGCTGGTCATGGTCACGAACCGGTCGGTGAAGCCAGCGACCTTGGGCATCGCCACGCCGCAGATGAAGCCCCCGAACACCGAGTAGATGCCGATGTAATCGCTGAGCCAACCGACAGCAAGGACGATGCCGAGAACCGTTACGAAAAGCTGATCCGAGATGTGCCCCTGGGCCGCGGCGCGCTGCATCGGTCGGCGCAACACCCGCGGTAGCAACGCGAACAGTCCGATCACCATGCAGATCGCGGGAATGAGGGTCCGCAGCGCGCCGATGACCGAGCCATCGGTTGCCAGCGCAGCGACGATTGCCAGCAGGCACCAGGCCAACGCATCATCAACGGCGGCGGCCGTGGTCGCGAGGACACCGAACCTGGTGTGCGCGATCTTGCGCTCCTCCAACACCCGGGCAAGCATCGGGAATGCAGTCACTGCCAGCGCGCCCCCGACGAACAAGGCGAACACCAGTTTCGATACCCCGGCCGGACGGAACTTTGAGAGCACGGTCAGTGCTGTGGCACCGCCGACGACCAGCGGGCCGGCAATGCCCACCGCGGCCAGCAGGTAGGGCAGCGTCCGCTCGCGGCTCTGGCTGCCGCGATGATCGTGCTGGAGCCCGACCAGGAACATGTAGAGGCTGAGCCCGATCATGCTTATCGCGTACAGCGTCGAACGGGAACCGGCGTTGAACAGGTATCCGCCCAGTTCTGGCGCGACGGCCCCGAGCAGCGTGGGCCCGAGCAGGACGCCGCAGATCATCTCCCCCAGCACGGCCGGCTGCCGGCACAGTCGGGCCAGCCGCCCACACAGCTGCGCCGACACCACGATGAGCAGCAGCGCGGCGCTGACATGGAGCAGGCCCTGCAGGCTGGCGTTGTGGCTCACGCCCGGACCGCCTCGGAGAAGGTCTGCCGCATGCCCGTCTCACCGAGCGGGTTGAAGTCAAGGATCTGCGGCAAGGCGGTGATGCCCGAGATCAGCGAGATGAAACCCACCTGGGAGTTCTCGGAGAACACCTTGGTGGCAGCCGCCGCCTTCTCCAGATAGTCCTCCTTGTTGCGGTGCGGGTCGGAGAAGTAGAGAACGTAGGCGAACATGTCCTCGACGATCTGCAGGTACACCTGCTGGTAGCGCTCGAAGGCGGTCGTCTCGGCAGCCGGCTGGCGCAGCGCGGCGTCCAGAGCCCGGGCGGCCAGCCAAGCACCCGAAGTGCTCAGCCACACGCCGGAGGAGAACAGCGGATCGATGAAAGCCGCGGCGTCACCGACCGCAAGCCAGCCGGGTCCGGCGAGATCCTTGGCCGCGTGGGAGAAGTCCCGTGCTGTCCGGATGCCGGGCTCGGGCCGAGCCGGTGCGACCACCTTGCAGACCTCCTTGCTGGCTTCGATCGCCGCGGCGAACAGCTCATCGACGCTGCGGTCCTGCTCCCGCATGGCAGCGAATTCGTCGGCGGCAATGACCCAGCCGATGCTCACCTTCTCATCGGTGATGGGGATCGCCCACAGCCAACCGCCGACCGATGGCACGGCTTCGATCAGGATGTCGTTCGGGTTGCTCCAGGGCGCGTAGCCGGTGAAGTACTGCCAATTGGCCACGTTGCGCAGGTATTCCTTGAAGTTGACATCC
>DATAKO010000106.1:0-17623 GCA_036261575.1 Jatrophihabitans sp. | reverse complement strand
CAGCCATCGGCGTCGGTGTGCGGGCAGACGAACCAGCCGTGGAACGGGCCGAGCCGGCGGTCGATCTCGTCGTTGACCGCCGCGACCTGGTCCTCGCGCAGCAGGCCCCGGCCCACGCCGGACTGGTTGCTGATCACCGCGGTCGGCACGCCGGCGCGACGCAGCCGCCGCACCGCCGCCCGCGCACCCGGCATCGGCTCGACGGCGTTCGGGTCGCCGTTGTAGGGCACATCGCGAACGAGGGTGTCGTCCCGGTCGAACAACACCGCGGCCGGAGCGGCCGGCCGGACGTGCCGCCAGCGCCACTCGCCGGCCAGCCGGTGCCCGACCGCGGCCGGTGGGATCAGCGCACTGGTGGCCAGCATGCCGAGCACCTCCCGGGGGGTGCGCGGGCCGGGCGCGATCCGGCGCAGGCTGAACTCGAGCCATGCCGCCAGCCAACCCAGCAAGGGCAGCCGGCGCAGCCGCGAACGGCCGGTCAACGCCAGCGCTGCCAGCGCCACCGTGAGCAGGTGCCCGGGTAACCGGCCGCGGTGCGCGGCGGCGCGCTGCCGCCAGTCACGACCGTGCAACCGCCACATCAGAGCATCGTCGGCGTTGCCTGCCTGCTGCCGAAGGCTGGTCGCCCAGTCCGCCGGCCGTACCGGATGCTTGGTGCGCCGGGCGCCGAGCACCAGTCGGCCACCGGCGTCCTCGACCCGCAGTGCCAGATCGGAATCCTCCCGAAAGGCACGGGGGAAACGCTCGTCGAAGCCGTTCACCGCGGCCAGCGCGGTGCGCCGGTAGGCGAGGTCGGCGGTGATCCAGCGAGCGCCGGCCAGACCGGCGGTGCCGCGCTCGAAATCGGTCGGCCGGCGGTGCAGCGGCAACGGCACCTCGATCACGGCCTGGCTGCCGTGCACCTGCGGCGGCAGGCCGGACAGATCGGCGCACAGCTCGTGGTACCAGCGCGGTGAGACGACCACGTCGTCATCGAGGAAGGCGATCCAGTCCGCCGCCACCGCGCGCCATCCCACGTTGCGGGCGGCTGCCGGGCCGCGGCTGCCGCTGTGCAGCAGCTGCAGCGCCAGGTCGGCGCCGAACTCCGACAGCAGGGCGCTGTCGGCGAGCACGCCGCCTGCGGAGTCGTCCACCACCAGCACCGGCACGTCGGCCGGCACCGACTGGATGAGCGCGCTCAGCAGCACCCGCAACTGCGGCCGCCCGATGGTCGGGATCACCACCGCGACCCGGCCGGGATCGGCGGCAGCGGGCTGCGGCGAGCCGGCGCCGCTCACGCGCTGCCTGTTCCGCTCAGCGCGCTGCGCCGGACGGTGAAGGGCCCGATCGCCAGCAGGTCGACCGGCGTGGAGCCGAAGCATTCCAGCGCGTCCAGCGGCGTGTCCAGCATCGGGCGCCCCGCGGTGTTCAGGCTGGTGTTGACCACCACAGGCAGGCCGGTGCGCTCCTCGAAGCTGCGCAGCATCCGTGCGATCAGCGGTTCGCTGAGCTCGTCCACCGTCTGGATCCGCGCGGTGCCGTCGACGTGCACCACGGCCGGGATCCGATCGCGCCAGGCAGGCTGCACCTCATGGGTGAACAGCATGTAGGGCGACGGGATCGGGCCACCACTGAAGATGTCGGCAGCCCGGTCCCGGCGCACCATCGGTGCCACCGGACGGAACTGCTCGCGGCCCTTGATGTCGTTCAGCCGAGCCAGATTCTCCGGTTGCCCCGGATGCGCCAGCAACGATCGGTGGCCCAGCGCCCGCGGACCGAACTCGCTGCGTCCCTGGAACCACGCCACGATCTGGTTCTCCGCCAGCGCGGCCGCCGCTGCCACCGCCACGTCTGCCGGGCGCTCGTAGTCGATCCGCGCGGTGCGTAGCGCGTGCTCGATTTCCTCTTCGCTCCAGCCCCGTCCCAGGTCCGGCCCGGCGAACGGCTCGATCGGCTCGGCCTGCTGCTGCGCCCAGTACAGCGCGCCGCCCAGCGCGGTACCGGCATCGCCGGCCGCCGGTTGCACCCACACCTGCTCGAACGGGCCGTCGGTAAAGATCCGGGTGTTGGCCACGCAGTTCAACGCGACACCGCCGGCAAGCGCGAGCCGATGCTCACCGGTCTGCTCGTGCAGCCAGGCCGCCAGCTCAAGCAGGGTTTCCTCCAGGCAGCGCTGCAGGCTTGCAGCGAGATCCGCATGCGCCTGCGTCCAGTCCTGGTCCGGCCGGCGGGCCGGAGCCAGCTGGTCCCAGTCCACCCCGGCAGTGCGGAAGCCACCGTCGCCGGTGCCGTGCACGTGCTGGCGGAGGTAGTCCAAGTGCCGCGGCCTGCCGTAGGAGGCCAGCGCCATCACCTTGTACTCATCCGAGCTGCGCAGGAAGCCCAGGTGTGCAGTGGCGTCCTCGTACAGCAGGCCGAGCGAGTGCGGCAGCCCCTGGCTGAACAGCGGCTTGATCGCACCGTCCACCACCTGGGCGGCAAGGTGGCTGTGCTGCTCGCCGCGGCCGTCCAGCACCAGCACCGCACAGTTGCCGTCATAGGGCGCGGCCAGCGCTGCCGAGGCGGCGTGCGCGATGTGGTGCGGCACGTGCTGCACCCGAGCCGGGTCCAGGCCCGGCAACGCCGTGGCCAGGAAGCCCGCCGCCGACTCGGCGTACTGCCGGCGCAAGAAATCCCACGGGTCGTGCACGCCGAGCTCGTCCGGGCCGCGATACAGCGCCGGATCGAATGAGTAGGTGACGGCCGCCAGCTCATCGGCTCGCACTCCGGCGGTCTCCAGCGCCCAGCGAGCTGACAGCTCCGGCAGCTCCCACGCCGCGAACGGCACCGGACGTTTACCGTGCTTTCGACGGGAGAATCGCTCCTCCTCGGCGGCTGCCACGGTGCGGCCGTGGCTGAGCAGTGCGACCGCAGGATCGTGATAGATCGCGTTGATTCCGAGAATGTGCACGCCGAGACCTCCGGGCGGCATGGGTCGGCGCAGCCGGTGGACGGTGCACCATCGACCGGACGCCGGTGTAGAAGCTGGCGGTTCAGCAGGATGTGCCAGGAAACAGGCGGTGATCTCGGCCTGTTCGAAGTGTGTGAAGCGTAGATGTGGCTCTCTTCGCTTAGTTGCGACTCTATTGCGCCGGGGACAGAACCGCTACCCCGGGGGTCGCCCCGGCACCTGGCCAGGCAGCGATGGTGCGCCGGATGCCCTCGTCCCAGCTCACCCGAGGACGCCAACCCAGCTGTGACTCCACCAGTGTCGTGTCCGGGCGGCGAACCAGCGGATCATCCGTTGGTAAAGGAATGAACTCGATCGGCGAGGACGAGCCACAGACCGCGATCACCCGCTCGGCCAGCACCCGGATCGGCATCTCGTCCGGGCTGCCGATGTTCACCGGACCGGGCAGCTGCGAATCGGCGACAGCGAGGATGCCCGCTACCGTGTCGGCCACGAAGCACACCGACCGGGTCTGGCTGCCGTCGCCGGCCACGGTCACCGGTTGTCCGGTCAGCGCCTGCTGGATGAAGGTCGGGATCGCCCGGCCGTCGTCGACGCGCATCCGCGGGCCGTAGGTGTTGAAGATGCGCACGATCGCCGTGTCCAGCCCATGGCTGCGCCGGTAGGCCATCGTGAGCGCTTCGGCGAAACGCTTGGCCTCGTCGTAGACACCGCGCGGGCCGACGGGATTCACATGCCCCCAGTAATCCTCAGGCTGTGGATGCACCTGAGGATCGCCATATGTTTCCGAGGTGGAAGCCAGCACGAACCGCGCTGACTTCTCCAGCGCCAGCCCCAGCGCATGCAAGGTGCCGATGCTGCCGACCTTCATGGTGTGGATGGGCAACCGCAGGTAGTCGGCCGGCGAGGCGGGAGATGCGAAGTGCAGCACCAGGTCCACCGGGCCGGGTACGTGGACGTAGTCCGTCACATCGCACTTGACCAGGCGAAATCCGGGATTCGACCGTAGCTGCTCGACGTTGTCGGCGGATCCGGTGATGAAGTTGTCGAGGCAGATCACCTCGGTGCCGCGGGCGAGCAACTCCTCGCACAGGTGCGAGCCGAGAAACCCGGCACCGCCGGTGACGACGGCAGTCCGGAATTCGGACATGGAAAACCTCCAGCAATGCTGGGGAATGGCTTCTATCCAGCCAGAGCGCCGGCGCCGATCGGGCCCGGCTCAGGCAACGTAACACGATCCAGGCTGCGCCGGTCAGCCTCGACCCGGGCGGGCAGCCGGTGACGGCGGCGCAGTGCGGGAAGTAACCGGGGCAGGGCGGCGCGCACGCCGGCGCGCCCGGCCTCGCCGTGTTTCAGGCATTGCCAGCCGATCCGGGCCACCTCCGGCCATGGCCGGCGCATCAGGGCCGTGAGCAGCCGGTTGCGGTCCGCGAGCGCGGTCCGGTCTGATCGGTGCGACACCAGCTCGGGCTGGTGGTGGGCGATCACCTCGGCCAGGTAACAGGATTGCCAGCCGGCGGCGGCCAGGTCGAGCGCAAGGCGTTCCTCCTCACCGAAGAAGAACACCACCGGATCGAAGCCACCTGCCTGCAGGAAGGCGCTGCGACGCAGCACCGCACCGCACGCCAGGAAGCCGAGCACCGACGGCCCGGGTAGGTCGGTCCGGCCCGGCAACGGGGAGTGTGCCATCGCCCGGCTGGTGGGATCTGGCTGCTGCTGCTGCCCCACCAGCACCTGCGCCGCTATCAGCCCAAGATCGGGGTGGCGGGCGAACACGGCGGCGGCGTGCGCCAGCGCACCGGGCTGCCACCAGGAATCGTCGTCGGCGAAGGCGACCAGGTCGGTCCGCGCCAGCCGGACACCCACGTTGCGTGCCGGCGCGCCCCGGTTGCGGCCCAGTTCCACCACGCTGACATGGGGAAACTCGCGCCGTACCGCGGCGGCGGTGCCATCCGTGGAGCCGTTGTCGACCAGGATCACCGGGCCGTGGTGGCGAGGCAATGTCTGTCGCAGTTGCGCCAGCCGGTTTCTGGTCGCGACCACCACCGTTACCCCGACGGGCTCGTCGCCCGCGGGCGCAGGGTCGGCGGCGACAGGCTCGAGCGCGCTCACTTCCCCCGGGAAGAGGCGGTCTCGCGGTTGTTCGCCTTCTGCAGCGCATCCACCAGCTCGTCCTTCGTCATCCGCGAGCGACCGTGCACGTCCAGCTTTTTGGCCAGTTCCATGAGGTGCTTCTTGCTGGCGTTGGCGTCCACCCCGCCGGCGGTCGGGCCGCCACGCCGCGCGGCCGCACACCGCTTGGCGGCCTGCGCATCGGACGGTCCTCGCCGACCGCCCTCCTTCGGCTCCCAGTGATCGCCCACCTTCTCAAACGAGTGCTTCAGCGCCGAGAACGCGGTGCGGTGCGCCCGCTCCCCCTCGCCGTATTCCTTGACCGCCGAGTCATGGGTCTTGGCCCAGGTCTCCTGCGCCTTCTTCGGCGAGCGCTGCACGGTCGAGGGCATTTCCTTCTTTGCTGGCATGGTTCCTCCGCACGAGATGGCCGGTCGGCTGCCGCTTGAGCCGGCGCTACGGTGCTGCCATCACCGACGGTATGCCCAGGCCGGCGCGACGACAAACCCCTGGCCAGCACGCAAAGTGCCGCTGGCTGGCGTGTCCGCTGGGTGGCACCCGTCAGCGGATCACTCGATCAGGGCGTCAGCAACACCTTGATGGCGCGGCGCTCGTCCATGGCGCGATAACCCTCGGCAGCTTCGGCCAGCGGCAGCGTGCGGTCGAACACCCGGCCCGGCTCGATGCGGCCGTCCCAGATCAGCTGGATCAGCTCAGGCAGGAACCGCCGCACCGGAGCCGGTCCACCATGCAGGTGCACGCCGGCCCGGAACAGCTCCTGGCCGGGGATGGCCACGTCGTGCGAGACGCCGACGAAACCGACGTGGCCGCCCGCTCGGGTGGAATGGATCGCCTGCATCATGGCCTGTTGGGTGCCTACGGCCTCGATCACGCTGTGCGCGCCCAGGCCACCGGTCAGCTCCTTGATCCGGTCCACGCCGTCCTGACCACGCTCGGCGACGATGTCGGTGGCGCCGAATTCGCGCGCGAGTGCCTGCCGGTCCGGGTGCCGGCTGACGGCGATGATCCGCTCGGCGCCCAGCTGACTCGCCGCCAGCACTCCGAGCAGCCCGACCGCGCCGTCGCCCACCACGGCGACGGTCTTACCGGCCGTCACCTCGGCGGCTACCGCCGCGAACCAGCCGGTACCCAGCACGTCGGAGGCGGCCAACAGCGACGGGATCATGCCCGGCTCGGGCATCGCGGGGGTGGCAACCAGGGTGCCGTCTGCGAGCGGGATGCGCGCCCGCTCAGCCTGGGTGCCGATGTTGCCGACCGGCACCCGGTGCACGCAATAAGCCTGGTAGCCGGCCCGGCAGATCTCGCAGGTGTTGTCGGAGGCTATGAACGAGCCCACCACGAAGTCACCGACCCGGACCGTGCGGACGTCGGCGCCGATCTCTTCGACCACGCCGACGTACTCGTGTCCCATCACCTGGTGATCCACCTGGTTGGCGCCGCGATAGGGCCACAGGTCTGAGCCGCAGATGCAGCTGGCAGCCAGCCTGATGACCGCGTCGGTCGGTTGCTCGATGACGGCCTCGGCCCGCTCGGTCACCTGGACCTCACCCGGCTTGACCATGACCACTCCGCGCACTGGCTGCCCCTCTTCACACTCGGCGATCGGGCCGTGGGAGGCCCGTCCAAAGCGTACGGGCACAGCGGGCACGGCCGAGCCGGCTGGCGGCCGGCGGCCGGCGGCCGGCGGCCGGCGGCCGAAGATCAGGCCGAGCGCGATCATCCCCAACCCGGGAACCAGGTGCAACCAGTTGCCCGCGGTGTTGAGCGGCACGAAGTTGGCCTGGCTGGACCGGTCGATGAGCAGCCCGTAGAGCCACGACACCAGATTGATCACGCCGGCGGCGATCAGATTAAACCGTGCCGCCGCGCCGGATGGCCGGGGAAGTGGATGCTCTTTCTCCTTTACTGGAACTGGTTCGCTGATAGTTCGAACCCCGGGCGCGCGCCGAGACGGAGGCCGAGGCGCCGCCTGCGCTCGCGAGGCAGCCCTTCTGCATGACTGCCGAGCGTGTCGGCCGACCAGCGCCACACCACCCGCCGCGCGATGCTCGACCCGCTCCGGTTGCGGAAGGAACACAGCTGGCATAAGTTCGAATGGTCCTGCCGCCCTACACCCCGCGGCCAGCGGCTTCTCGGGAACCGGTTCATCCGCTCCTGACAGGCCTGGTGCCGGAGGTGTGCGTGCACGAACTTCCTGTGACACGAAGGCTATTTCACCATGCCGGTTGATCCCGGCGAGGTGTCGCGCAGCGTGGCCGGACTGCTCGGTGAGCTGACCGCGACCGGTGCCGTGCCGGGGCGTCATGTCACCGCCGGCATGCAATCGCTGATCGACTCGGCCGTGCAGATTCTCGACGTGGACTGCATCGGCGTCCTGCTGTTGGACGAACATGAGGTGCTGCGCACCGTCGCCGCGTCCGCGCCGGCAGCTGATCTGCTCGAGCACAGTCAGACGGATCTGGGCATCGGTCCCGGGGTGGACACGGTTTCGAACTCCAGCACCGTCGCGGTCGCGGATCTGGCCGCGGAGGACCGCTACCAGCCGCTGGCCGAGCGGGTGCAGGACCGCGGTGCCCGAGCCGTCGTCTCGGCGCCGGTCTGGGTCAACGGGGCGGTCGCCGGCAACCTGAACGCGATTCGCGCGGACCAGCATGCCTGGTCCCAGGTGGAGATCGAGGCGGTCGAGGCCTACGCCGATCTGGTGGCCGCGCTCCTGCAGTTCCATGCCAGCGGCCTGTCGCCTTTCGGCGAACGCGCGCGTTTCGGTCGGGGAACAGATGGGGAACAGTAGGCCCATGGATTCCTCTCGCATCGACTCAGCCGCACTGCACTCCAGCCTGCGCCGCCTGTCCGAACAAGGTGAGCAGAGCGACCTCTACCGCTCCCTGAACCGCGTAATCGACGCGACCAGCCAGCTCTTCTCCGTCGACGGCGGTGGCCTGATGTTCGCCGACGATCAAGGTGAACTGCACTACGTGATCGCCAGCGCAGAGCCGAGCAGAGTGCTGGAATCGGTGCAGATCGAGACCGGGCAGGGGCCCTGCGTCGACACCTACCTGCATGACCGGGTGACCGTCTGCAACGACCTCTCCACCGACGAGCGATACCCGGTCGCCGCGCCGCAGATCGTGCCGCACGGCATCCGGGCAGTGCTCGGCGTTCCCATCCGGCTGTCCGGCCTGCCCATCGGCAGCCTCGACATCTACGTCGGCCGTCCGTACGAGTTCGACGAGTCCGAGATCCGCGCCCTGACCAGTTACGGCGAGGTGGTCGATGCGATGGTGCAGGCCGCTGTCGCTGCCTCGCACACCGGCCAACTGGCCGACCAGCTCAGCTATGCCCTGGACTACCGCGCTCCGATCGAGCGCGGCATCGGCTTCCTGATGGCCCGGGACCGGCTGGACCAGGCTGCCGCCTTCGCCAAGCTGCGCTCGGCTGCCCGGGCCAGCCGCCGCAAGCTCGATGAGGTCGCCACGGCGCTGCTTGCCGAAGGCCGGTTGCCGGGCGAGCACGACGCGCATCCCCACTGACGAAAGGCACAATCCTTGACCAGCCTCAGCGAACCTATCAAGCCCAGAGACGCGTGCGACACCGCCGCCGTGGACCTGCTGCTGGAGCTGGCCAGGCACGTGGTCACCGAGCCGGAGTGTGACGAGCACGCCCTGGCAGCGGCCCTGCGGACGGCGGCGGCTGCGGTCCCGGGCGGTGCCTGGGCGGCTGTGTTGCTCGGTGGCGAGCGGCCGAAGCACTGCGCGGCCTCGCATCCGCACGCCGCCCAGTTGGACGAGTTGCAGTGCCAGCTCGGCAGCGGCCCGAGCCTGGCCGCGCTGAGCACCGACGCGGTGGTGCTCAGCGACCTGCGCTGCGAGGACCGGTGGCCGGATTTCGTCCGCGCGACGCCGGCGGTTCCGGTGCAGGCGGTGCTGAGCTATCCGCTGGCCGCAGCAGGGCATCCCGACACCGCGCTCACCTTCTACCTCGGCGACCTGGAACCGGTCGGGACGCAGGGCCTGAGCCGCTGCAATCTGGCGGCCGCTGGTTTCGCCCTGGCGTGCCGGGCGATCAAGGAACGCGACAATGCGCGGCAGTTGCGACTGGCGCTCGAATCGAACCGGCAGATCGGCGCGGCCATCGGCATCCTCATGCACACCTACCGCATCACCGATAGCGAGGCCTTCGACCTGCTGCGGGTGACCAGCCAACACGGGCACCGCAAGCTCCGCGAGATCGCCGACGACGTGGTCTTCACCGGGGTGCTGCCGCCCCAGTGATCCCGCCGGGCTCCCTACCGGCCACCGCCGGCCTGCTGGCGAAAGTACTGTGGCAGGGGCTGCCGATCGTGCCCGCACACGACGTTGATGGCGCGGTTCGTGGCCGCCCGTCAAGCCTCGAAGGGACGCGATGGTTGCCGAGCCGGAACCGCGGTCGCCGGAGCCGTCCGCCCGGGTGCGGCGGCTGACAGCGGCGGACCTCATGTTGCCCGCGCCGACCGTGCATCCCGGCGACACCACCGTCGCGACGGTGCGCGATTTCCTGGCCGGCGAGCACGTGCACTGCGCCCTGCTGGTTGACCGGACCGGGCTGCTGATCGCGATGGTGGAAAGGGCAGATCTGGCCCGGGCCACGGATCCGCACCAGCCGGCCGCCGGACTCGCTCCGATCGCCGCATACCCGGACCGGTCCGTCCCCCTCGATGCGACAGCCGAGCAGGTGTGGGCCCGCTTCACTCCGGATCGCCGCCGGGTCGCCGTGCTGGACGAGCACGGACGGTTGGCCGGACTGCTCTGCCTGAAGCGCAGACGCACCGGGTTCTGCACGCCTGCGGACGTCGCCGCCCGGGCGGCGGACCCGCGCCGCTAGGCCGGGTTGATCGGCTGGTCCGGCGACACCGGGGCGTCCTGCGGATCCGCTGGAGCTGATGGCACCGCACCATCCTCATCCGGCTCGGCGGCCGCCGGCTCTTCGTCCGGTCGCGGCTCGTGCCGGGCGGCCGGCTGCTGAGCAGGGGTCGCGCCGTCCGGTTCGTCTGCACTCACCCGGTCAGGCTAGTTGGCCGCCAGCGGCCGGTGCTACGGTGAGGACGCTGAATGGTGCAGCGAACCTTGGATGTCATCGAGGTGAGGTCTGCCCATGCCGATCAGCCCCCAGGACTCGCTGTGAGCCGGCCCGCGGCGGAACAGCCGCCGGAGATTCCGCAACCCAGCCTGCTGGATCCCGACCGGGGCCACCTGCAGTCCAGCCTGGCCGGCGGCAGCGCCGAGGATCGCCTCCAGGTGCTGGATGAGTCGTTCCACGCGGTGGCCGACTACGGCCAGCAGCTGTGGCAGGTGCTCGACGATGTGCGGCACTACCTGCTCGAGGCGGCGCCCGCCGCGGGGCGCGCCTCGGCTCGGCCGACGGATGCCGCGGACGAGGCCGGTTGGGCCGAGTGGCAGCGCGCCTACGCCGCGGTGACCTCGACACTGGCCGGCCCGCGAGGCGACAGCGGCTTCGGCGTATCGGAGGCGGCCCGGGAGGCCGGCAACCGGCGCGCGGCCCCGCCCGGGCAGCACGAACTGGCACCCGCCGTTGCTGCCGGCTGGCAGCCTGCGCCGGCGGTGCCGCAACGGCTGGCGACCGTGCTCACCATCGCCGGCGTGACGCTGGTGGTACGAGAGCTGGCCGGCCGGCTGTGGCGATCCCGGTGATGAAGCTGCTGCGCCTGGTGCTGTCGCGGCAGAGCCTCACCGGACGGGCGGCATCGGCTACCGGTCACGCCCTGGACGAGCGGCTGCAGCTGAGCCGGTCGTCGCTGCGCAAGCAGCTGGACAAGGTCTTTCCCACGAACTGGACGTTCATGATGGGCGAGATCGCGCTGTACTCGTTCATCATCCTGGTACTCACCGGCACGTTCCTGACCTTCTTCTTCGACCCGTCGATGGCGCACGTCCGCTACAACGGCAGTTACGTACCGCTGGACGGCGTCGACATGTCCCGCGCCTACGCCTCCACGTTGCACGTCAGCTTCGACGTCCGGGGCGGCCTGCTCATCCGCCAGATTCATCACTGGGCGGCCAACCTGTTCCTGGCCTCGATCCTGGTGCACATGAGCCGGATCTTCTTCACCGGGGCGTTCCGTAAGCCACGCGAGCTGAACTGGCTGATCGGCCTCGCGCTGCTGGGCCTGGGCATCATCGAAGGCTTCGCCGGGTACTCGCTGCCGGACGATCTGCTGTCCGGCACCGGGCTGCGGGTGGCGTACTCGATCATGGAATCCATCCCGGTGATCGGTAGCTGGCTGGCGTTCCTGATCTTCGGTGGCAAGTTCCCGGGCACCGAGATCCTGGGCCGGCTCTACATCGCGCACGTGCTGCTGATCCCCGGGCTGCTGATCGCCCTGGTCGGCGCGCACCTGAGCATCATCGTGCGGCAGAAGCACACCGAGTTCCCCGGCCCCGGCCGCACCGAGGGCACCGTGTCCGGCGAACGGCTCTACCCCAGCTACGGCATGAAGTCCGCGGGCTTCTTCATCATCATGGCCGGTGCGCTGACCGCGCTGGGTGGCCTGGCGCAGATCAACCCGGTGTGGGACTGGGGTCCCTACGACCCGGCCCGGCAGATGGCCGGAGCGCAGCCCGACTGGTACATCGGTTTCCTGGAGGGGTCACTGCGCGTATTCCCGCCGGTGGACATCCACCTGTGGCACCACACGGTTTCTGCCATCTTCTGGCCGACGGTGGTGCTGCCGCTGGTGATGTTCGCCGTGGCCGCCGGCTATCCGTGGCTCGAGAGACGGCTGTCCGGTGACCACCAGCACCACAACCTGCTACAGCGCCCCCGCGATGCACCGGCGCGCACCGCGCTGGGCGCGCTGGCGCTGACCTTCTGGATGGTGCTGAACTTCGCCTGGACCGACGACTACATCGCCGAGGTGTTCCGGCTCGACATCGAGACAGTGGTGATCACGCTGCGGATCGCGCTGGTGCTGGTGCCTCCGCTGGTGGCCGGCTTCGTGTACTGGTTGTGCCTCGGTCTGGAGGAACACGACCGCGAGGTGCTGGAAGAGGGCATGGAGACCGGCCTGGTGCTACGTGGGCCGACCGGTCAGTACAGCGAGTTGCATCAGCCGCTGGCCGAGCAGGAGCTGACCTATGCCGGGGCACCGGTACCCAAGCGGATGAATCAGGTGCTGCCGCGCAAGAGTGGAGACGAGTGATGACGGCGACCGTGAACCGGCCCGGCACCACGGCCACCGCGGCAGCTCGTCGCCGGCGCCGGCGTGCGCTGGCCGCGCTGTTGCGTACCACCGACCACAAGACCATCGGCAAGCTCTACCTGATCACGGCACTGTTCTTCTTCCTGTGCGCCGGCATCATGGCGCTGCTGATGCGCGCCGAGCTGGCCCAGCCCGGCATGCAGTTCCTGACACCGCAGCAGTACAACGAGCTGTTCACCATCCACGGCACGCTGATGCTGCTGCTGTACGCGACCCCGCTGGCATTCGCGTTCGCGAATCTCATCCTGCCGATTCAGATCGGCGCACCTGACGTCGCCTTCCCCCGGCTGAACGCCATGTCCTACTGGCTGTTCCTGTTCGGCGGCCTGATGGTGCTGAGCAGCCTGCTCACGCCGCAGGGGGCTCCCTCGTTCGGCTGGTTCGCCTATTCGCCCCTGAACGACAAGATGAACACGCCGACCATCGGGGCGGATCTCTGGATCGTCGGGCTCATCCTGTCCGGGGTGGGCACGATCCTGTCGGCGGTCAACATGATCACCACGATCGTGACGCTGCGGGCGCCGGGCATGACCATGTTCCGGATGCCGATCTTCACCTGGAACATGCTGGTCACCTCGCTGCTGGTGCTCATGGCCTTTCCGGAGCTGACCGCCGCGCTGACGGCGCTGTGGTTCGAGCGAAACCTGCACGCCCGCGTCTACACCAGCGACGCCGGCGGACCGCTGCTCTGGCAGCATCTGTTCTGGTTCTTCGGCCATCCCGAGGTCTACATCGTCGCGCTGCCCTTCTTCGGCATCGCCACCGAGATAATCCCGATCTTCAGCCGCAAGCCGGTATTCGGGTACAAGGGGCTGGTACTGGCGACGTTCGCCATCGGTGGCCTGTCGATGACGGTGTGGGCGCACCACATGTTCGCCACCGGCGCGGTGCTGCTGCCGTTCTTCTCCGCGCTGTCCTACCTGATCGCGGTACCGACCGGGATCAAGTTCTTCAACTGGATCGGCAGCATGTGGCGTGGCGCGCTGACCTTCGAGACGCCGATGCTGTTCGCGGTGGGCTTTCTGGTGACCTTCCTCTTCGGCGGCCTGACCGGGGTGATCCTCGCCTCGCCGCCGCTGGACTTCCACCTCACCGACACCTATTTCGTCGTAGCGCACATGCATTACGTGCTCTTCGGCACGATCGTGTTCGCATCGTGGGGCGGCATCTACCTCTGGTACCCCAAGTTCACCGGGCGGTACCTGAACGAGCGGCTGGGCAAGTGGCATTTCTGGCTGACTTTCATCGGCTTCCACACCACGTTCCTGGTGCAGCACTGGTTGGGCGCTGAGGGCATGCCACGCCGCTACGCGGACTACCTGCCCAGCGACGGCTTCACCACGCTGAACCTGATCTCCTCCATCGGTGCAGGCATCCTGGGCTTGTCGATGCTGCCGTTCCTGTGGAACTTCGTGTTCTCCTACCGCAACGGTGAGCCGGCCCCGGCCGATGACCCGTGGGGCTACGGCAACTCGCTGGAGTGGGCTACCACCTCCCCGCCGCCGCGGCACAACTTCAACAGCATTCCCCGGATCCGCTCCGAGCGGCCGGCTTTCGAACTGCACTACCCGCAGGTGGTGCCGTTGCTGGACCGCCAGGCGTACGGGCGCAAGCACGACCCGGCCAAGGACGAGCACCCGCCCACCCACTCACAGGGCCGGCTCTAGCGGATCCGCTGCTATCCACCGGCACATCTCACGAAAGGTAGCGTCATGCCAGCAACCGAGCCGAGCTCCGGTCCCGACGTCGTCGACTTCCTGATCGACCAGCACCAGCAGATCAAAAGCCTGTGCAGCGAGGTGAGCAGCGTGACCGGCGCTGCCAGGCAGGAGTCGTTCGATCGGCTGCGCCGGCTGCTGGCCGTGCACGAGACCGCCGAAGAGCTGATCGTGCACCCCCGGGCGCGCCGGGTCGTGCAGGACGTGGACCACGTCGTCGAGGACCGGCTGCGGGAGGAGCACGATGCCAAGCAGGTGCTCGCCGAGCTGGAGAAGCTGGACATCGACTCCGACGATTTCAGCGCCAAGTTCGACAGCTTCTGCCAGGACGTGCTCGCCCACGCCGAGGCTGAGGAGCGGGAGGAATTCAGCAGGCTGTCCGAGCAGCTCGACTCCGATGAGCTGGCATCCCTCGGCCGGGCGGCGGAGCTGGCTGTGAAGCTGGCGCCGACCCGGCCGCATCCCGGCGTGGAGTCCGGTCCGGCGAACCTGCTCGCCGGCCCGTTTGCGGCCATGCTGGACCGGGCCCGCGACCTGATCACCGGCCACGCCGACCAGCGGTAGGCCACCGGCCAACCAGCGCAGCGGGTTGCGGCCCGATCACACCTGACTCAGCGCGGCCAGCCCGGCTCGCGGCGGGAGTTGATGACCAGGTTCTGCACGAAGGAATCGGGCGGCAGGCACAGCATGAACTGGATCGCCGAGGCGACCGTGTCCGGGTCCATCATCACCTCATCGGCCAGCTGCCACTGCTGCATCATCGGGGTGTTCATGGCACTGGGCATCAATCCGTGGACGCGTACCGGCCAGCCGAACTCGAGCGCCTCGCGCTGCATGATCTTGGTGAGCATGGCCAGTGCCGCCTTCGAGGAGTTGTAGGCGGCGGCGCCGGTGCCGACGGTGATGGCTGAGATGGAGATGACGTTGACCACGTCGGCCGGCGGCCGCTGTGCTGGCCGGCCGGTGAGCGTGCGGACGAACTCCCGGGTCAGGTACATCGGGCCGCTCTGGTTCACCCCGATCACCGATTGCCAGTTTTCATCGGTCAATTCCAGCAGATTGGCGCCGCGATCGGTGCCGGCATTGTTAACCAGTCCGTCGAAGCGCTCGCCGAACTCAGCGCTCAGCCTGCCGATCAGCTCGGCCGCCTGCGCCGGGTCGCTCACGTCCAGCGCGTAGGCGCCGGCGGGCAGGCCCGACCCGGAGATGATCGCCGCGGTCTCGGCGGCCGCATCCCCGTCCAGGTCTGTCACGATGACGTGCGCACCCCCAGCGGCCAGCCGCCGCGCGGTGGCTCGGCCCAGGCCACTGCCCGCTCCGGTGATGAGAATGACTCGATCCTGCAAGCCCATGGGTGATCTCCTTCGACCGCCGGCGGCGATCCCGGCCCGCCTGCCCGGCTCGCAGCAGCGGTCACCGGGGGCGGGGCGCCGCGCTCGGCCGGGACTCTTCCCCGATCGGACCCCCGGGTCCGTGGCGGCGATCTTCAGTAAAGCACCGACGCGCTCCGGCTGGACGCCGCGGGTGCCGGCACGGGCCCTCGGACGGTAACGTCGAGGGCGGCCAAGCCCACGCCGCCACCGACCAGCCGGGCGCACCGCCCGGCCGCACCAGGTGAGGTTGTCCCATGCCCCGTTCTGCTACCAGCCGACAGGATCAACCCGAGCTCACCGAACTGACCCTGGAGATGGCCGCCTCCACGGAGCGGGTCTTCGCCGAACTCGCCGACGGCTGGGCATACGTCGGCTGGGTCGTCGGCGCCAATCACATCCGCGATGTCGACGGTCACTGGCCGCAGCCGGGCAGCCGCATCCATCATCGGGTGGGCAGCTGGCCACTGACCCTGA
The DNA here is from genome assembly GCA_036261575.1 of Jatrophihabitans sp. Lineage (GTDB taxonomy): Bacteria > Actinomycetota > Actinomycetes > Mycobacteriales > Jatrophihabitantaceae > Jatrophihabitans_A. Next base: position 1,741 of record DATAKO010000106.1, on the reverse strand, counting down.
GCGATGTCACCGAATCGGTCGAGTGCGAGCCGGGCCGGCGGCTGCGGTTGCGCGCCAAGGGCTGGCCGCTGGGCGAGGCACTGGTCGAGCTGGTGCTGGAGCCGATCGATGCCGGGCACACCACGGTTCGGCTGCGCGAGGCACCGCTGGCCGGCCCTGGCCGATGGTTGGACAACCCCGCCCTGCGCTGGGGTTTGCGCCGCCGGAACGAGGAGACGCTGCGCCGGTTACGGGATCGGGTCGAGCACCGGAACCTGGGATGAGCAGCCCGCGGCCGGAGCCCTCAGTGCCGGTCCGACACGCTCCAGCGCCGAGTCCACCGGTCGCGCTCGGCCTCCTCGCCGGGCACCGGGGCGAAGACGTTGCCGGTGGTCCGCTCGGCGCCGCGGTCGAGCAGCGACAGCCGATCAAGAAGCGGTCCGACCAGCACGTCGTACAGCTTGGGCAGCAGCCCGAACCCGAGCCGGATCAGCGGATTCGCCAGCCCCACGCTGACCTCCTTGGGCGCCCGGCCGGGCCGCTCAGCTGCATGCACGATTGCTGCGGCGACCTTGTCCGGCTGGTCCACCGGCATCGGCGGTCGCGGCCGGCGGCCGGTGACGTTGGCGGCCTGCCGGTAGATGGGGGTGTTGACGCCGCCGGGACTGATGCTGCAGACGCTGATGCCCGGCTCGCCGCGCAACTCCAGCTGCAGGGTGCGGATGAGGGCCAGCTGCGCCCACTTCGCGCTGGCATAGGCCCCCAGCTGCGGGCTGACGATGTGGCCGACCAGCGAGTTGACCATGATCAGCCGGCCCCGACCCCGGCTGCGGAAGCCGGCCAGGGCGGCCTGCGCAACATGGAAGCTGCCCTCCACACCCGTTCGCACCACGGTGCGGTAGACATCCGCGTCCAGCTCGTCGATCCGGCCGTAGGCCATCACCATCGCGGTATGCACCACGACGTCGACCGGCCCGCAGTCGGTGAAGAGTCGCCGTACCGACTCGCGGTCGGCCACATCGACCTGCTGCCAGCGCGCGCCGGCAAGGCCGGTCGCGGCCCGGGCCAGGGCTGTCTCGCTGCGCGCGGCCAGGGTGACCGTCCAGCCACGCGCGGCGAACCGGCGGGCAGCGGCCAGCCCGATTCCGCTGGAACCGCCGATGATGAGCACAGAGCCGGTCACGAACACCTCGTCTCGATCGGCCGAGCGCAACGTTTCAGCGACAGAGCAACCGCGATGTGGGGAAGTGTAGGTGGCGGCCGTGCAGAGCGCTGATGCGATCGTGATCGGGGCGGGCCAGAACGGCCTGGTGGCAGCGAACCTGCTCGCCGACGCCGGTTGGGACGTGCTGCTGTGCGAGGCGACCGAGCATGTCGGCGGCGCCGTCCGGTCCGGCGAGGTGACCGCGCCCGGGTTCACCTCGGACCTGTTCAGCGCGTTCTACCCGCTGGCGGCGGCCTCGCCGCAGATCCGGGCGCTGGAGCTGACCGAGCACGGCCTGCAGTGGACGCATGCGCCCCAGGTGTTGGCGCACCTCTTTCCCGACGACGCGGCGGTGGTTCTCTCGCGCGACCTGGATCGCACCGCCGAGTCGGTCGAGCACTTCGGCGCCGGCGACGGGCAGGCGTGGCGCACGCTGGTGCACGAGTGGAGCGAGATCGAGCAACCGCTGCTGGATGCGTTGCTGCATCCGCTGCCGGCGATCGGGCCGGCCAGCCGGCTGCTGCGGGCGCTCGGCCCGGCTGACGCGCTGCGGCTGGC
>DATAKO010000007.1:0-2020 GCA_036261575.1 Jatrophihabitans sp. | reverse complement strand
AACACGGCGATGTCGGTGCTGCCGTCGCCGTTGTAGTCACCGGGCACCGGCTCGTCACCGGGCAATGCCCACTGCACCGTGGGCCGGCCGGGCAGGTACCAGGTGCCGTTGGACGGGCGGAACACCGCGATCTCGGTGGTGCCGTCACCGTTGTAGTCACCGGGCACCGGGATGTCGCCGCGCAGCCCCCACTGCACCGGCGCCCGGCCACGGATGTACCAGGTCTCGTTGCTCGGCCGATACACCGCCAACGTGCTCGGCTGGCCGAGACCGTTCCAGTGACCGGGCACCGGGATGTCGCCGGGCAGGCCCCACTGGGTGACCGAGGCGAGGGTGCCCGTCGGGGAGGCGAGGTACCAGCTGCCGTTGGAGGGCCGGAACACGCCGGCGTGGGCGAAGCCGTCGCCGCTGTCGGTGATGACCGGCAGGTCGCCGGCCAGGCCGAAATTGAAGCTGGTCGGGTAACCGTCGTCGATAGCCCAGTGGCCGCGAAGGAAGGTTGCCCGGGAGCTGGTCTGCTCGTAGCTGAAGTCGTACGGGGTGCGCAGCTGCTGCGCGGTGGCCAGCTGGATGCCGCTGTAGTACTTCTGCAGGATCACGTTCCACTTGTTGCCCGTGCTGGCCTCGTTGCAGGCCTGGGTGCCGTACTGGCTCAGCGTGGTCCCGTCGGCATAGGCGCCGCAGGCCTCGCTCGGCGAGTTGAGGTAGGCGCGGTAGGACGTCTGCAAGATCGAGCCGCCCGCGGTGCGCGCGGCGAACGGCCAGGTCTCGTCGACCACGGCGCTGGTCCGCGCAACCGCGCTGCCGGCCCGGTAGACCTGGAAGTCCTGGTCGTCGGTGACGTCGAAGCACTGCCGGCTGTCGCCGTTGAGGTATCCGCCGAAGTGGGTGGTCCAGTACCAGGCATAGGACTTGACGGCGATAGCGCCGGCCTTGAGTGCGTCGCCGTCCCAGCTGGCGACCCACTCGTCGGGCAGCACGTTCTGCACATAGGTGCGAAAGTCGACGGTGTGGATCGGGTTCTGGCTGTCGCCGGGCACGTAGACCCGGATCGTGGCCGGCGGCGTGGTCTGGGAGCTGAAGCCGGTGCACGAGCCGGACAGCGGCGGCCGGCAGGTCACGCCCGAACGCTCGCAGTCGCCGGTGTAGGGCCTCACCGCATTGCTGCCGGCGGCCGGCTGGCAGCCTGCGGCACCGCTGGCCGCCGATCCGCAGACCCAGTTGGCGTGCGGGCGCGCGGCGGCGTGCGCTGTTCCTGCGGTGAGTGCGGCCAGCAGCAGGGCGGCGAGCGGCGCGGTCAGGCTGCGGGTGAGGCGGCTGGAATAGCGCACGGATGACCTTCCCGTCGTCATCCCCGCCCGGAACCGGACGGGAAGGCGGCGTGGGCCGAGGCCGGCCACCCGTCGGGCACCGTACCGTACGGCGTTAAGCCGGGTTTGCCCTAACCGGCGGCAACGGCCTGCTCGGTGCGCTGCTGGAAATCGGCCCGCGCCTGCTCGTGGTGGTGGCAGGCCACGAGCTGCGCCGCGCCGATCGACACCAGCGCCGGCTGCTCGGCGGCGCAGTCGGAACCGGCCAGCCGGCACCGGGTGCGGAACCGGCAACCCGACGGCGGGTTGGCAGGTGACGGCGGATCGCCGGCCAGCACGATGCGCGAGGCCATCGCCCGGCTGCGGGCCCGATCCACCACCGGAGACGCGGACAGCAGAGCCTGGGTGTAGGGATGCGCCGGCGCGCTGAACAGGGTGTCGGTGTCGGCGGTTTCGGCGATCCGGCCCAGGTACATCACCGCGGTCCGGTCGGCGATGTGGCGCACCACCGACAGGTCGTGCGCGATAAAGACCAGCGCGATGTTGCGGGTCTGCTGCAGCGATCGCAGCAGGTTGACCACCTGCGCCTGCACCGAGACGTCCAGTGCCGACACCGGCTCGTCGCACACCAGCACGTCCGGGTCGAGCGCCAGCGCGCGCGCGATGCCGATGCGCTGGCGCTGACCGCCGGAAAACTCGTGCGGGTAGCG
>DATAKO010000157.1:0-1674 GCA_036261575.1 Jatrophihabitans sp. | reverse complement strand
AGGCACCACGTGTGGTCGGCGATCTCGGTGCGTCGCAGCAGGGGCAGCGCAACGCTCAGGACGCTGAAGGCCACCACGGTCAGGCGTTGCCAGGCCGAGAGCTGTGACCAGGCTAGCCGGGGTCGGTGCGGGCCGGGTTCGTCGCGCCCGGCCCCGGGATGTCGGTGCAGCACAGGCCCAGGTTAATCTACTAACAGGTTTAGGAGACAGGAGCTGTCGATGGTGAATCTGGGGCTGGCGCGGCTGGGCGACGTGCTGTTCGTGGTCGCGGCCGTCGGGTACTCGGCGGCCATGGTCGCCTTCACCGCGGAGTACGCCTTCGGCCGCGCGGTCCGGCAGCGGCAGTCACCGGCGGCCCGCGTTCCAGCGATGGCCTCGACCGTCGGCACGCGAGACTTTGAACCGGGGGCCGTTCGGCTCGACACCGATCCGATCCTCGGCGATCATGGCCCACTACCCGGCGCTGCCGGGCGGGCCGGTGTGCGGCTGCTGATCCTCGGGACGCTGATCCATGCCGCCTCGATCGTGATCCGCGGGGTCGCGGTGGACCGGGTGCCGTGGGGCAACATGTACGAGTTCTCCTCGGTGGTGGCCCTGATGGCGGTGCTGGCCTTCCTGGCGGTGCTGCTGCGGATCCCTGCCGTGCGGTACCTCGGCGGGTTCATCCTGCTGCCGGTGCTGCTGGTGATGTTTCTGACCGGCACGGTGCTCTACACCCGCGCCTCGCAGCTTGTCCCGGCATTGCAGTCTTACTGGCTGGCAATCCATGTCTCGGCTGCGGCGACGTCGGAAGGCGTGTTGATGACCAGCGCATTGATGACCGGTCTTTACCTGCTAAGGGTCCGTTATGACCGCAGCGTCACAGCCCAGCGGCCGGTACGGTTTCCGATCTCAGTCGGCCAGCGGCTGCCGACCGCGGCGACGCTCGACAAGGCCGCGTTTCGGATCGTGGTGTTTGCCTTCCCGCTCTACACCTTCGGCATCATCGCCGGCGCGATTTGGGCCGAAGCGGCGTGGGGGCGCTACTGGGGATGGGACCCGAAGGAAACGTGGGCATTCATCGCCTGGGTCATCTACGCCAGCTACCTGCACGCCCGTGCAACCGCGGGCTGGAAGGGCAACAGGGCCTCGGCGATCAACCTGCTCGGCTTCGCGGCAATGACGTTCAACTTTTTCGTCGTCAACATGGTCATCTCGGGCCTGCACTCCTACGCCGGGCTCAACTGACATGCCGACCAGACAGGTACTGAGCGTCCGACACCGACCGAGAACGGTCAGGGCCGCCGCGCTGCCGTTGGCGCTACTTCTGGCATGGTCCCTGATCGCGTGCACTGGCAAGTCAGCCGTTGACCAGACTGCGGCGGGTTCCTACCGCTACGTCGGAACGACCACCCGGGGTCAGCTCACCCCCCTCGCGCAGCGCAAACCAGCCGGAGTGGTCAGCGGGACGCTGATCGGTGGCGGGCAGCTGGCCCTGTCGGGTTACCTCGGCAAGGTCGTCGTGATCAATTTTTGGGCGTCCTGGTGCGGCCCGTGCGTCGCGGAATCGCCGCAGCTGGAGGGGGTGTATGAGCGGCAGAAGGCCAGGGGCGTCCAGTTCGTCGGCATCGACGTCAAGGATGAGAAACAGGCCGCGCAGGCGTTCATCAACGACGCCGGCGTCACCTACCCCAT